>JAHCIE010000184.1 GCA_026129385.1 Anaerolineae bacterium | reverse complement strand
ACGATGGTTGGGCTGGCAATGAAGGTGGCCGTCGCCGCCGGGTCGGTCCGTCGCTTCCTGGTGGGTGACTCGGCCCTTCAACTGCTAGACGTGCTGGCAGGCGCGACGCTCGAACGCCTGGCGGCCGCCGAACATCTGGCGAAGCCGGGCGAGATTGTGCTTGATCCCACTGCTGCGACGCTGCTGGGTTGTGGCGCATTTGTGTCAGAGTGGCGGGGTGGTGACGAGGATCCGCTGAATTTTGCGGTCATCGAGGGGCTGCCGTTCCTCGCTGATCCCCGCCCCTGGCCGCCCCTGCCACAGAATGCCCTGGACGAGGCAGCGGTGCGACCCTGGGTGCTGGCCCCCATCTTCGAGCGCGCGCGTGGCGGTCAGGGTGACTTGTGGGCCGAGCTGCGGCCAGCCGCCGCCCTGTTCTTACGTTTCACGGGTATCGACTACGATGCGTCTGAGGCCGTTGAGCTGCTCAACCGCTACATAGCCTGGGTCTTGTCCGTCGTCAATCGGTACGACGGCTATCTCCTTCAGCTGGCTGTGGGCGACAAGGGTAGCTACTTCTACGTCGCCTTTGGCGCGCCCATTGCCCACGACGACGACGAGGCGCGCGCGGCCCGCGCCGCCCTCGAGCTGCGGTCGCCGCCGCCGGATATGGCGTTTATCCAAACGACGCAGATCGGGATCGCCCGTGGCCGAATGCGAGCCGGTCCCTACGGTGGCGCGACGCGCCGCACGTACGGTGTGCTGGGGGACGACGTCAACCTAGCGGCGCGCTTGATGCAGGCGGCCGATAACTGGCAGATTCTCACCACGGCGCGCGTCGCGCAGACGCTCCAACCGTCGTTTGTAGTGGAGGAGCTATCGCCCATCCACGTCAAGGGTAAGTCGGAGCCGGTCGCCGTATTCGCTCTGACCGACCTCGACCGGCAGGCCGGCCTGCGCTTCCAGGAGCCTCTGTATCGCCTGCCCATGGTAGGCCGTGTTCGTGAGCTTGATACTCTGGAACACCGCCTGGAGGACACGCGCGATGGCGACGGGCAGATCGTCGCCGTGGTCGCCGAAGCGGGTTTGGGCAAGTCGCGCCTGCTGGCGGAGGCGACTCGGGCTGCTCGCGAACGCGACCTGGCGGTCTACGGCGGGGCGGCCCAGTCGTTTGGGACCAATAGCAGCTACATGGTGTGGGAAGGGGTGTGGCAGGGCTTTTTCGATGTGGACCCCGACCAGCCGGCCGATGCCCAGATCCGCCATCTGGAAGAGACGCTGGCGGCCATTGACCCCGCCCTCGTGCCGCGCCTGCCACTCCTGGGAACGGTGCTGACCCTTTCCATCCCCGACAACGACCTGACCCGTACTTTCGATCCGAAGCTGCGTAAAGCGTCCCTCGAAGCTCTCCTCGTCGACTGTGTGCGCGTTCGCGCACGCAGTAAACCCCTCGTCCTTATCCTGGAGGATGCCCACTGGATTGACACGCTATCGCGTGACCTGCTGGATGCTATCAGTCGCACTATCGGCCATCAGGCGGTGTGCATCTTCATTGCTATGCGCCCACCCTCCAGGGGCGAAGACGTATTGGAAGGGGTGCGCGGCCTGGCGTACTTCACCGAGATGCCGCTGGCTGATTTTACGCCGGATGAGGCGCAGCAGCTTATAGAATTGAAGCTCCAACAGGTGTATGGCGCGGATGCGGCAGCCCCGGCGGCATTCGTGACACTCATCACCGAGCGCGCCCAGGGTAACCCCTTCTACGTCGAGGAGTTGATCAACTACCTGAACGACCGGGGTATCGATCCTGATGATCGTCAGGCGCTGGCCGCTCTCGACCTGCCGGCGAGCCTGCAAAGCCTCATCCTGAGCCGTATCGACCAGTTGAGTGAGAGTCAGAAGGTTACGATTAAGGTTGCCAGTATCATCGGCCGCCTGTTCCGCTTCCGCTGGCTGTGGGGGGCCTATCCTGAGTTGGGGGTGCAGGAGCGTGTCAAGGCCGACCTGGACGTGCTGGACCACATGGACCTGACCCCCCTAGACCAGCTAGAACCAGAGCTGATCTACATCTTCAAGAATGCGCTGACCCAGGAGGCGACGAGCGAAAGCCTGCTCGCCGCCACCCGCGCCTTGCTCCACGGCCAGTTGGCGGCGTTCATTGAGCAGAGCTACGCCGACTCTCTGGACCAGTACTATGATCTGCTAGCGTATCACTATGACCAGAGTACCCGCGCCGACAAGAAGCGGGAATATCTGCGCAAGGCCGGTGACGCGGCGCGCGACCGCTTTGCCAACGCGGCGGCTATGGATTACTACCAGCGGCTCCTTCCGCTGCTGGACGAAACCGACCGTATCGCCGTGCTGGGCTGCTTGGGACAGGTGCAGGAGTTGGTGGGGCAGTGGCAGGCTGCGCGCGCCCAATACCAACTGGGGCTAGAGGCGGCTACGCGACTGGCTGACCGGCCAGCCCAAACCCAACTGGCGGCCTTAATGGGAGGGTTGAGCCGCAAGCAGGGCGACTACGCGGAGGCGATGACGTGGTTGGAGCGCGCCCGCGACGATGCCCAGGCCCTCGGCGACATGGCGGGGGTCAGCCAGGCCCTGGCGGCCATCGGCGATGTGCATCGTCTCCAGGGCGAATATATCCAGGCCAGGCAGGCCTATGACGAGAGCCTGAGTTATGCGGGCCGCGTGGACATCGCCCGGCGGCGGGAGGGCGTGCGTGCGGCCGCCCTCAAGGCGGCGGGTACGCTGGCGGCCTACCAGGGTGACTATGCGCGGTCGCGCGCCCTGTTTGAGGAGAGTCAGAGCATCTTTCGCGAGCAGGGTGACAAGCCCAATACGGCTAGCCTGCTCAACAACCTGGGTATCATCGCCCGCTACGAGAGCGACTACGACATGGCGCGCAGCCGCTTCGAAGAAAGCCTGGCCCTCATGCGTGAGGTCGGCGATCCAATGGGCACGGCGTCGGCCCTCAACAACCTGGCGTTGCTGGTGCGCACTCAGGGCGACAATGCCGAGGCAAGGCGGCTGTTGGAGGAGAGCCTCGACCTCAAGCGGCAGCTAGGTGAGAAGTGGGGTATCGCTAATACACTGAGCAGCCTGGGCGATGTTTTGATTGACCTGGGGGCATGGGGCGAGGCCCGCGAGGTACTTACCGAGAGTCTACGCCTCAATCGCGAGCTGGGCGACCGCACCGCGCTGGCCTTCGTCCTGGAGTTCCTGGCCGGCCTGGCAGCAACTGCCCAGCGCCCTGCGGCTGCCCTCCGCCTGGGTGGCGCGGCGGACGCGCTGCGCGAGAGTCTGGGGGCAACCCTGGCCCCCCAGGAGCGGGCCAAGCTAGAGCGTCGCCTTGATCCGGCGCGGGCTACTCTCGGTACGGACGCGGCGGAGGCGGCCTGGCAGGCGGGGCGCGATCTGCCCCTCGACGAGGCGGTGGCGTTGGCGGCGCGGACACGATACGTCACATAACGATTTTTGTTCCCCATCGTTTTTCAGTACAATTGCACTCCTCTCAACGCAGTCGTAGCGCCGTGCTTGCGTTGGGCCATGGTTGTGATAGGCTGTATCGTTAGCTTGGGTGGTCGTGGCTAGATTGCAGGACAGACCCACTCTACATTCGATTCGCGAATCTAGCCGTCCGGTATGGGTTGTAGTGGCAGAACTTTGTACGAAGGCCAGGTAGGCCTTCAGGAGGGGTATCATGCGCCGACGGGTCGCGTCCTTCGCTACGTGTCGATGGGAGCGCCTCGGCGCTCTTTTTGCCTGTGCGCTCCTGGCTGGGATGCTGGCGACGGCCGCGCCGTCCATGGCGGCCGGTCCCAGCGTCACCAATCTTGCCGACAGCGGCCCCGGCTCGTTGCGGCAGGCGCTGGCCGATGCCGCGCCCGGCGATACTATCACCTTCGGCATCAACGGGACGATTCGCCTTGCCAGTGAACTCGTCGTCGACAAAGGCGTGACCATCAGTGGCCCCGGCGCAGCCAACCTCACCATCAGCGGCGCCGGGGCTACGCGGGTATTCCGCGCAGCCGCCAGTGGCGTGAGCATCGCGGGCGTAACGATCACTGAGGGGCGCGCCGACAACGGCGGCGGCGTGTCGGTGACCTCGTCCGGCTCCCTTGCCCTGAGCCAGTGTGTCGTCAGTGGCAGCGCGACCGGCGCGGGCGGGCCGATCAACACGGGCGGCGGCGGCCTGTACAACGCGGGCACGCTCACCGTTACCGACTGTATCATTACCCAGAACCAGGCTGCCCTGGCCTTGGGCGGCGGGGGCCTTGCCAACACCGGCACGGCCACGCTGACCCGCGTGACCCTCACCAGCAATAGCGCGAATGATGGGGTGGGCGGCGGCGGTATCTATAATCTTGGTGCGTTGACCCTCAGCCAGTCCACGGTGTCTGGCAACCAGGCCAGTGGCGCGGTCGGGGGCGGCGGTATCTTTAGTGCGGGCGGGTTGCAGGCCGATGGCCTGACTCTCAGCGGCAATACCTCGTCGGGTCTGTACGGCGGCGGTGGCCTGGTCAACTGGGCGAAGCCGGCTAACATCGCGGCGACGCTAACGCGCAGCCTGGTCCAGGGTAACACGGCCAGCCAGGGGCACGGCGGTGGCATCCTCAACGTGGGCGCGGATGTCGCGGCGGGTGCGCAATTGACCATCGCCACGTCCGCCATCATCGACAATACTGCCCCTGACGGGGCGGGTATCGCCAATGTGGGCCTTGAAGGCGCTACGAGCCTGAGCGTGTCCAACTCGACCATCGGGGCGAACACGGCTTCAGCAGGCGCGGGGGGTATCGCCAATGTCGCCCTGAACGGGCCGACCAATGCCGGCCTGACCAGCGTCACGGTCGCGCACAATAATGGAACGACGGCCGGCCTCGTCACGGGGGGGATGCGGGCGGTGACGCGCCTGCGGAACACCTTGCTGGCGGCCAACACGCCCCTCAACGCGCTGGCCTTGGATGGCGGCGCTCTCGTGTCCGATGGCCACAATCTCAGCAGCGATCCCCTGGGCAGCCTGAGCGGCCCCGGCGACCTACCGAACACCGACCCGCAGCTGGCGCCCCTTGCCAACTATGGCGGCCCCACGCCGACCTACGCGCTACGCCGGGGCAGTCCCGCCATCGACGCGGGCGACAACGCGGGCGCGGCGGCCACCGACCAGCGCGGCTCGCCGCGCATCGTGGATGGTAACGGCGACGGCACAGCCACCATCGACATCGGCGCGTTCGAGTTTGCTGCCGATAATACCGTCACGACGACCGCCGACAGTGGACCTGGCTCGCTGCGCCAGGCCATCCTGGACGCCAACAGCGGCGCGCGGGGCGGCGTCATCACCTTCAACATCGGCACGGGCGGCGCGCAGACCATCAGCCCGACCTCGCCTCTGCCCGCCGCGAGTGGCGCGACGACCATCGACGGCACGACGCAGCCGGGCTACACTGGAACGCCGCTGATCACCCTGGATGGCGGCGCGGCAGGCGCGAATGCCGACGGTCTGCAACTTCTCGGCGGGCGTAGCACGCTCAAGGCGTTGACCATGACTCGCTTCGGCGGCCGCGGCCTGGTCGTCGCCGACGACAACAACCTCGTCGACGGCATCGCGGCTACCACGAATGGCGGCGACGGCGTCCGGGCGCAGTCGAGCGTCGGCATGACGCTGCGAAATCTCACCGTCACTGGCAACGGCGGCGCGGGCCTGCGGATTGATGGCGCGTCGGGCGTCTCCGTCACCAGCCTCACCACCACTGGCAACCAGGGTGGCGGCGTAGTCGCATCCGGCGTGGGCAACACCGTGCAGGGCGGCAGCGTGACGGGGAACACGGGCGCGGGTGTCCTTATCCAGTCCGCGTCGAATACCACCGTCCAGGGCGCGACGATCTCTGGCAACAGTGGTGCGGGCGTCGTGGTCGCGTCCGGGACAGGCAATGCCATCCTCGGCAACAGCATCAGCGGTAACGGCGGCCTGGGCATCGACCTCGGCGGCGACGGTGTGACGCCGAACCAGCCGGGCGGCGGCGGGCCCAACAACCACCAGCCCTTCCCGGTTATCACCTGGGCGTCGACGCGCCCCTCACACGCGCCGCTGACCGAGCTTCAGGCGACCCTCCTGGCTGCCCCCAATACGACCTATCGCGTCGAGTTGTTCGACAATGCCGCCTGCGACGCGGCCGGCTATGGCGAGGGGCAGACCTTCGTCGCGGCGCGGAGCGTCACGACGGGCCAGGACGGGCGAGGAGTCTTTGTTTACACTCAGTCGACGGCGCTGGCCCAGGGCCGCATCATCACGGCGACGGCGACGGATCCGGCTCACAACACCTCAGAATTTTCCAAGTGCCAGGCCGTCACCCTGGCCAACGATACCTGGGCCAACGCCCTGAGCCTGCCTTTGACTCAGGTCGATAGCAACATCTACGCGGCGGCCGTCGAGCAGTTCGTGGTCGAGCACGACCAGGCGAAGTGGTTCCGCTTCAATGTGCCGCCCAATAGCCGTCTTGTGATCAATGTCGCCGGTCGCGCTGGCAACCTGCCCGTCAACTACGATCTCAGCCTGCATAAGGATGTGCGCGTTGTCTACAACCAGCTCAGCCAGACGCAGAACCTGCCGCTGCTAACGGCAGAGGCCGCGCCGGACCAGTTCCTGCCCGATCAGTTCCTACCGGAC
>JAHCIE010000183.1 GCA_026129385.1 Anaerolineae bacterium | reverse complement strand
CGATCGTCCTGCGGGCGGTAGAGAGCGAGGACGCCATGACGGCGAGAGCGGTCAATATCCCGTTTGAGGTCCTGGAGCACATCGCGAATCGGATTGTCAACGAGGTCGATGGAGTGAACCGGGTGTTTTATGATCTCACCAGCAAGCCCCCGGCGACGATTGAGTGGGAGTAGGAAGGGACACATGGCCACGACGACCCCACCGGACCTGGCTACCGATATCGCCGCTGGCGCGCGGAGCGGTGGCTATTGGCACTCGACCGCCCCCAGCTTCGCCATTCTCCCGCCGGGGCAGGTCGGCCCGGCCGATCGGGGCCTGCTCGCGGTGGTCGTGGACCTGGCCGGCCCGGCCGATGGCCGCGATGAGCTGACCGGCTATATGGTGCAGGCGGCCCGCGCTGCCTACTTCAACACCCCTGGCTCTATCACCCACAGCCTGAACGCAGCGGGCGAGGCGGCGAACCAGACTCTCTACCAGGCCAACGCCGTGACGAGTCGCGAGATGCGGCGACACGCGGGCATCGGCCTGGCGGCGCTGGTGGGGCCTGACCTGTATCTCGCCCAGGCTGGACCCTCCCTCGCCTACGTCATGCAGGCGGGCGATCAGCTCCAGTTCCCCTCCGACTCGCCGTGGCTGTCGGGCGGCGAGGGCGACGCGGGCGACGAGGGCGGGTGGTATCCTCTCGGTGTGCGTCGCACCATTGACATCGACCTTTACCACGTCGAGGTTGGAGACGACGATATCGTCGTGCTCACGACGCCGGCGACGGCCCAACTCGCCAGCGGCGACTTCCTGGACGCCCTGCTCGATCAGCCACCGCAAGACATCGTCAACGACCTGGCCCAACTCGCATCCAACTCAGCCAGCGACCCGGAGTTAACCGTCGTCGCTATGCGCATCGCCGGGACAGGCGTCGAGACGGTGTCCGTGCCGCCGCCGCCCCACCCGGAGTACGCTCAGCCGGAAGACGTGGTGGCCGCTGCCGCCGGCGTCTCCCTGACCGAGCGGCTCGCCTCAGTCTCGAAGTCGATGGCGTCGGGCATGGGCAAGAGCACGGGCAACGTCCTCAAGCAGACGCTGCCCAACAGCGCGGACGCGGGCAAGATGGTGCCGCGCGGGCCGTCCATGTGGCGACTGCTGGCGCTGTTGATTCCCCTGCTGCTCCTGGTGGCGGGCGGCTTCTACGTGTTCCAGACCAACAACCAGCGGCGCGCTCCGGATGACCGCGTGGCCGCATTGCTCAGCCAGGCGCAAGACCGCCTGACCGCCGCCACGGGCAGCCAGGCCGACCGCCAGTCGCAACTGAACCTGCTCAACTTCGCCGACGAGATGACTCAGGAGGCGTTGCGGATTCGCCCCAACAACGAGTCGGCGCGCAAGCTCCAGCAGGATATCCAGAAGGCGAAGGAGGAAACCGGCGGCGTCTATCGCCTCGGCGACATGCGCTCAGTGGCGTCGGTGGCGGAGACGGGCGCACTGCCGCGCGGCCTGTGGGTCAACGGCCCGCAGGCTTACCTCCTCGACGTGGGGCTGAACCGCCTGCTGCGCGTCCGCCTGGGGCAGGATAATGCCGCGCCCGAAACGGTGCTCAAGGCGGGCGACCAGGTCAGCGGCAAGACCGTCGACGCCCTGGCCGACATGGTATGGCTACGCAGCGGCGGGGCGCGCACCAATGAGGACATCGGCGTGCTGGCGCGGGACGGTGTCCTGTGGGATGTCAATGCTACCGGCGGCAAGACGCCGATTCAGTTCAGCGGCAGCCGTGACTGGCAGAACCCGCTGGTTGCGGATACCTACAGTGGCAACTTCTACCTGGCCCAGGCCGACCGGGGCCAGATTCTACGCTGGACACCGTCGGGCAACGACGGCTATAGCGACGCCGCCACCCAATGGCTGGCCCAGCCGGCCGATCTCAAGGGGCTGGTGGACATGGGCATCGACGGCCAGATCTATACCCTGATGAGCGATGGGCGGGTGCGACGCTTCTCGGCGGGCAAGGAGGAGAAGTTCGACGTCAAGGGGCTGGACAAGCCGCTGGCCGACCCGCGCGCCCTGTTCGTCACGCCCGATAGTCGCTCGCTGTACGTCCTCGAGCCGGGCCGCATCGTGGAGCTAAACAAAGACGGCGGCTTCGTGCGCCAGTTCCAGGGGCCGGACGAGAAGGCGCTGGCCGACCCGCGCGCCCTGTTCGTGGACGAGAAGGGCGAGCAGATCTACGTCGTCAACGGTACAACCCTGTACGCCGCTGCGCTGCCCAAGCCGAAGGCGCAGAAATAACAATTGACGGCGAGCGGCATGAGTGCTAGAATGGTAGCTCGAGATGTGGAATTGTGGATTTGTGGAGGTGGCCTATGACTCAGCCTGCCCCCTCTCGCGTCGTCCGCCCACTACGTCGTGGTCAACTGACCATTCCCGTTGAGTTTCGACGCCACTTGGGGATTGACGAGAATACACTGCTACAACTCACTCTGAGAGAGGATAGGATCGAGATCACGCCTGTCATAGCATCGCCAGCGAAAGGTAGCGCTTGGCTCCGTGAGCTATACGATCTTTTCGCGCCTGTGCGTCAGGATGCGGAGAATCTGGCAGAAGCGGAGGTAGACGCGCTCATGAACGACGCAATTGAGGAGGTCAGAGCGGAGCGACGCTGATGCGTGCCGTTTTTGACACCAACGTGTTCGTGCGAGCGTTGATCGATCCCCGATCGCGCTGCGGACGTCTCCTAAGCGAGTTCAGCGACGACTATGTTCTAGTCGTCTTCCCGGCTATCGTGTTCGAACTGCTGTCGGTTATCACGCGCCCCCGAGTTCAGGCGAAATTTCCACATCTGGTACAGCTTGACTACGGTACAGTGCTGGCGCTATTCGCGCAGGCAGAGGTAGTCGAGCCTGATGCGATCCCCGCGATAGCCCGTGATGCGGACGACGACAAGATCCTGGCATGCGCTCAATTCGCTGAGGCGGATTATCTCGTCACCGAAGACCTCGATCTGCTCGTGCTGAAGACGTACCAAGGCACTCACATCTGCGCCCCATTGGACTTCATCGCAGTCCTTGAGCAAAGGCGGAGTGAGATTAGTCAATAGAGGATGCGCAATGACAACCGCAACCCGTCTCGCTAACCTGCGCCGCCGCCTCGCCGAGGAGAGCCTGGACGCCCTCGTCGTCAGTGACGCCGTGAACCGCCGCTACCTGAGCGGCTTCACCGGCTCGGCCGGCCACCTGATCGTCGGCGCCGACGCCGCCCTGTTCGCCGTCGACTCCCGCTACTACGAGCAGGTCAGCCAGCAGGCCCCCGATTTCACGCTGGAGAAGGTCGGCTACGACTTCGTCGCGAACCTGGCGCGCATTCTGGGGGAAGCCAGTGCGCGGCGCGTCGGCTTCGAGGCGCGCACGTTGACCGTCGCCGACTTCGACGGTTGGCGCAAGGCAACGCCGGACGTCGAGTGGCTTCCCACCTACGGCCTGGTGGAGGAGTTGCGCGCCATCAAGGAGCCGGGCGAGTTGGCGACCATCGCCGCCGCCGTGCGCCTGACCGACGAATGCTTCGCCTACGTCGCCGACATCGCTAAACCCGGCATGACCGAGAAGCAGTTGGGCTGGGAAATCGAGAAGTACTTCCGCGAGCGCGACGCGCAGAACTGGGTAGCGGGGCCGATTGTCGCCAGCGGGCCAAACAGTGCGCTGCCCCATGCTCGCCCCTCGGCGCGGCCTCTGGGCCTGGGCGAACCCATCACCGTCGACATGGGCTGCCTGGTGGATGGCTACCACTCCGACCTGACGCGCACCTTCGTCCTCGGCCACGCCGACGCGAAGTTCGAGGAGATCTACAACCTGGTCCTCAAGGCGCATCAGACATGCGAGGATGGTGTGCGGGCGGGTATGGTCACCAAAGCCATCGATGCCCTGGCGCGCGACGTCATCGAGGCGGCTGGCTACGGCGAGGCCTTCGGTCATAGCCTGGGCCACGGCGTCGGGTTGGCGATTCACGAGGCCCCCTGGGCGCGGCGCATCGGCGAAGACACCGTGGCCGACGGCATGACGCTGACCGTCGAGCCGGGGGTGTATCTACCCGGCTGGGGCGGGGTGCGCATCGAAGATACCATCGTGATCCGCGAGCATGGCGCGGAGGTGCTGACGCGCTCTCCCAAGCGCCTCCAGGACATGGTCATCCACGTATGAGCGAACGAGTGCGCCCCTGGCTGATCCCTGGCCTGGCCTTCGTCGGCGGGCTGCTTGTCGGCTGGCTGCTGCTGGGCTGGGTCGTTCTCCCGCCGCCGGCCAAGAACGCCCGGCCGCCCGCGCTGGTGGACAACTACCGCAAGGACTACCTGGCCCTGGTGGCCGATTCCTACGCCCAGAACGGCAACGCCAACGTCGTTCGCCAGCGCCTGCAAGGCTTCGACCTGAGTCAGGTCGTGACCGAGGTAGAGAGTCTGGCGAGCCAGTCAGAAACATTGGGCCTGGCGGGACAGTCAGCGCGCCTGCGCAGCCTGGCGGCGGCTATCAATCGGGGAGAGGCGGGCACGGTGACCGGGCAGCCCCTCGCCACGGTTGCGGCGGCGGCCGCCACGGCGGGCAGCGCGCCTACGCTGAGCGCCGCCGCCAAGGGAGCCGCCGCGACAGCCACGGCCAGCGCGACGGAAGCGTCGAGCCGCGTGCCCAGCGACTGGATCATCATCGGCGCGTTCGGCCTGTTGGCGGCAGCGCTGGTCGTGTGGGTCGTACAACGTCGGCGTCTCTCCCGCGCCGTTACCTCCACTGTCCCGACCTCTGAGAAGCCGGTGACCAGCGCACCCTCGGCGACCAGCTCGCCTCGGCCCCAGGGCGTGGCGTCCGCGCCCAGCGACAGGCTGCAATACGTCACCCTCAACGATACGGCGCGTATCGAGTTCCATAGCGACTCGTCCGACAGCATCGATCTGCGTATCTTCGACGCAGCGGCCGTGAGTCAGACCAAGACTGTCGTCGGCCAGGTGGATCTACGGGTGGCAGAAATCCTGCGCCCCGATCCGACGCAACTGCCCGCCGCGCTGGAATTGCGTCTGTTCGACCGCCGCGCCGCGCGCACAGTGGTGGCCGTCCTGGTGAGCGCTGAGGCGTACACGGACCCGACGGCGCGCCAGTTGGTCGGGACGCTACCCAACAACGTGATCAAACCGGCGATCGATGTCAGCCGCACCGGCCGCACCATCGAGCTGGAGACGCGCAACCTGCGCTTGCAAGCCGAGATCGAGGACGTCCAGTTTCTACCAGCCACGCCTTACCCGACCTTCAACGAATTGGTGTTGAAAGTCACCCCTATGCCCAACAGCGAGCCGCCCGAGGTCATCGACGGCGACTACACGCTAGCGCCGCCCGACGGCGAAGCCGACGACGCGGCGGACGAGGGCCAACAGGGAGCAGCATCCGACCATTGACCGCGGCTGACCAGCGGCCACTTCAACCAACAACCTTCAACCACTTTTGACCCCCACTAGCCTCCGTGCTACATTTTGCAGCGGAGGCTTTCCCCATGTTCCAACCTACCCTCGACCTGATTCGGCGCGAGTACTCTGGCCCGGCGGCTAAGGAGTACGTGGCGCACATTTCCCGCTATCACCGCATCCAGGCCAGCCCCGGCTATCGCCAGGCCGCCGACTTCGTGGCCGCCGAGCTGCGCCGCTGGGGGCTGGACGTGACCGTTCACCGCTACCCCGCCCGCTTCGAGCAGAGCTACTGGTCAGCGGGCATGTTCCAGGAGTGGGACTGCCGCGCCGCAACCCTCGACATTGTCGCACCCCACGACCAGGCGCGGCGGCTGGCCGATTTCCGCGAGATGCCCATCAGCGTCATCCAGCGCAGCGTCGCCGTCGACGGCGAGTTCGCCGTTGTTGCCGTCGACGGTGGGTCGCGGCGCGAAGACTACGTCGGCCTGGACGTGACGGGCAAGCTGGTGCTGACACGGCTGGGCGGCGAGCCGGTGCGCCGGGTGGCCGTGGAGGAGCTTGGCGCGGCGGGGGTACTCACCGACAACATGACCGTCGTGCCCCGCATTCGTCCCGCCGGCGACTTGCAGGATGTCCGCCAGTACACATCGTTCTGGTGGACGGGCCACGAGAAGCAGAGCTTCGGCTTCGTGCTGACGCCGCGCCAGGGGGCATGGTTGCGCGAGCAACTCAAGCAGGGTGAAGTGCGGGTGCGGGCATTCATCGACGCCCGCCTGTACGACGGCGAGATCGAGGTCATCGACGCGGCCATCCCCGGCGAGTCCAGCGAGGAGGTGGTGGTCCTCAGCCACCTGTGCCACCCCGCGCCGGGCGCGAACGACAATGGCTCTGGCGTGGGGGCCAACATGGAGGTGGCGCGTACGCTGGCGACCCTCATCGCACGCGGCGACCTGCCTCGCCCCCGGCGCACGCTGCGCTTCCTGTGGATGCCGGAGATGACCGGGACCTACGCCTACCTGGCGAGCCATCCCCAACGCCTGCCCCACATGGTGGCCGGCCTCAACCTGGACATGGTGGGCGCGGATCAGGACGCGGTCGGCTCGGTGTCCCTCATCGACACGCCGCCGGAGGCGATGGCCTCCTTCACCCTCGACCTGCTGGGACGGCTGCGGAGCGAGTTCACCCAGGAGACGACCTCGTTCGGGGGGCACAGCAGCTATG
>JAHCIE010000182.1 GCA_026129385.1 Anaerolineae bacterium | reverse complement strand
CCAACAGCATGGCCCTCCGCCTGCTGGATACCCACGCCGCCGCCTTTGTCGGGTCGACCGCTGTGGCCTACGGGGGCCTGGCGGAGCCATTGCAGGCCACCGACCAGCTGGCCCTGCTCTTCTGGCAGCGACTACGCGGCGGCCTCCCCCTCGGCGAGGCCCTACGTCAGGCGAAACTAGACCTCATCGAGGAGATGCAGCGCCGCCAGGGGTATGTCGATACGGAAGACCAGAAGGCGGTACTGTCCTTCGTCCTGTACGGCGACCCCTCCCTACGTCCCTTCCGTGGCCCGTCGGGAGCCGTGGCGCCCCCCGTCCCACCGGCCGCGGCCGCACCTGACCGCCCCCATGTTCCCAGTCTCAGCCTCGGCGCTCCAGCCATCGAACCGACAGCCGAGACTCTACGGCGCGTCGAGCGCGACCTACGGGCACGCCTGCCCGACCTGGGGCCGATGCGTATACAGGTCGCGCCGCGCCTGCATCGCAAGGGCAGCGGCCCGGTTGGCCCAGCGCTGACGCTCACGGTGGTTGAAGATGCGACCCAACGGCCCTTCCGCCACCTGATTCGGGTAACCCTCAACGCCGATGGCGCCATCGCCAAGCTGGTGATGGCGCACGGATGCTAGCATGTTCTACGGTGAGTATGGGCAGGCGTTGGATGCAAGTGGGCGCATGATTGTGCCGCCGCCCTTCCGCGCCGACCTGGCCCAGGGCCTGGTCGTCACGCGGGGCCTCGATGGCTGCCTGGTCATCTACCCGGCCGCCGAAGGGGAGCGCGTCGCCGGCGCTATCAGTACGCTGCCGCTGACGCGCGGCGTCGCACGTGGGCTGATGCGCCTGATTCTAGGCGGCGCAAGCGCGCTGACGCTGGATGGGCGAGGCGGGCTGGTCCTACCCGAAGCCCTGCGCCGGTATGCCAGCCTGGACACCGGGGCCGTGATTGTGGGGGCGGGTGACCGCCTGGAAATCTGGTCGCAGGCAACGTGGGCCGACCTGACGAGCCGCCTGGCTGCCGAGAGTGGCGACCTTGCCGAGTCGTTAAGCCAACTCGGGTTTGCGTTGACGTAAGGGTAGACCCTTGTATCTACCCTGGAAGAAGGAGACGCTGATGAGCCTCAAAGTCACCCCTCCCCCGCCCGCCCTGCTCAAGGTCGTCGGCGTCGGCGGTGGCGGCGGCAATGCCGTCGACCGCATGATTCAGTTCGGGCTAGGTGGCGTGGACTTCATCGCCGCCAACACCGACTGCCAGGCCCTGGAACGCAGCGAAGCGCCGACCCATTTGCGTCTCGGCCCCCTCGCGACGGCGGGCCTGGGCTGCGGCGGCGATCCCGCGCGGGGCGAGGCTGCCGCTGAAGAGAGTCGCAAGGACATTGGCCGGGCATTGGCCGGGGCAGATGTCGTCTTCGTCGCCGCTGGCATGGGCGGCGGCACAGGTACGGGCGCGGCGCCCATCATTGCCGAAGTCGCCCGCTCGATGGGGGCCTTGACCATCGCCGTGGTGACGCGGCCCTTTCTTTGGGAGGGCGCGCGCCGCCAGCGGGCCGCCGAGCAGGGCATCACGCGCCTGCGCGAAGCGGCGGATACGGTCATCATCGTCTCCAATGACCGCCTGGCGCACCTCGCCGACCGCAACCTGACCCTTGACGTGGCCCTCCGCGTCGGCGACGACGTGTTACGTCAAGCTATTCAGGGTATCTCCGAATTGATCACGCTGCCAGGGCTGATCAATCTCGATCTGGCCGATCTGCGCGCCCTGCTCAGCGATGCCGGCTCGGGGCTACTGGCTATCGGCCAGGGTCGAGGGCCAGACGCCGCCATCGCGGCGGCCCGTGTCGCCCTCGCCAGCCCCCTGGTAGACCCTATCGCCGTATCGGGCGCAGGAGCCGTACTGGTCAACATCACCTGCGGACCCGACCTGCCCATCCTGGAGGCGCAAGCCGCCGTCGACGTCATCGCCGCCGCCGCGCGGCCCGACGCCGACATTCGCTTCGGGATTCTGATCGACCCGCGTCTCGCGGGCAAGGCCCAGGTGATGCTCGTCGCGAGCAGCCTGGCCGTGGCACGGCGCGCCAACACCGCGCCGCAGCGTATGGCCGCCGTCGGCTAGAGGCAGCATCGTTGACTGATCTGGGGAACGGCCGGTGGAACCGCTCTGGAAGAGGCGGCCGGCGGCGATTCTACCGGCCGTTCCTCGGAACAGTTAACCCCATGATGACCGCGCGAATCCCCGGTGAGCCACAGCCTGGGCCTGACCGCCCCACGGTCAACCCATCTCCTCCCAGGCGGCCCGGATGCTCGCTGCCCCTGCGGCCGCCGCTCACCTATCGCGCCAAGGACAGGACGCGGCGGGCCGGCTCCCCTGCCGGCTCGCCGCAAGGAGGGACGTATGACAGCCACCTCACAGACCAGCGCCCGCACACCGTCGCCCCCCACCGCCATCACGCGCCGCGTGATCGCCCACGTCACTCGCCGCTTCCCCGAGATGAGAGGCGTCGTCCCCTCGACGTCGAACGGCCAGAGCGCCGGGCAAATGATCTACACTTTCCGTACCCAGGTGGAGCTAGACACCGGCCGGATGACGTGTATCGTCCGCGTCATCGTCGATGAACAGGGTCGCATCGTGCGCACCATCAGTTCCCACTGAGGGCGCGTCGTCGGTCACGGTCGGCGGGGCGTCGGTGTCCCGGCCGAGATGGTCACCTCTACTCGGTCCGGCACCAGCCGTTTCTGCAACGCATCCGACGCGACTGTCACCTGCGGCGTGATGGTGTACACACCAGGCCCCAATCCGGCCAGGTCGATCACGACGTTCACATCACGGTCAGGGTCGAGCTTACGCAATTCAGGAATAGGCCCCGACAGAATCACCTGCACCCGCTGCGGCGCCACACTCGCGGTCAGGTCAGGCGCTAGATTCCGGGTTTCGGGCGTCTTCTCGATCGTTCGGCCGCTGCGCTCGACCTCCACATCCACCTTCACCAGTACCGACGGGTCTGACCGCCCTACCAGCGTCACCCCATCGGGCACGACCAGTGGCATGCGTCGCTGGAAGCTCTGCGTCACGTCCCGTTCCGTCAATGGAGTCGTCTGTAGCGAATTGGGTAGCGACTTAATCAACGCCGGCGGACCGTTCACCGTCACCGTCGGCGGATCCACCGTAATATTGCTGATCCAGTAGCCTGTCGATGGCTGGATGTCGCGCACCACCGTAACTGCCAGGTCGCGGAAGCCCTGCTCCTGCTCGACAGGGATGCGCACGGCTACCTGCGGCGGCTCAATGGCGATGCCCTTCACCTCATCGCCGTTCTTGTCAACGGCAAAGACGTCCACAGCGCGCTCAACAGGCGCGCGGGCCGAGTTGACAATGATCGCTCCCTGCACTTTGGCAATCGAGTCGATGGCCGAGCGCGGGCCGCGCAGCGTCACCTGAGGCGGGGTGATGATCGGGCGTTGGAGCGTATATCCCAGCGCTGCCTCGCCAATGATGTTGAGTTGGACCTCCATCTCGCGCTTGGTGGTCGCCTCGAGGCGCACCGCCACCTGCTTCGGGGTAACATTCACGATGCGCGCCCGATTCTCGTCGCACGAGGCGCAGACCACCTCGACCGGCAAACTATGGATGCCCGGCTCCAGGCCCTTGAGGTCAACAAAGGCGCGAAAGTCGGCTGATGTCATCGCATCCCAGAACGTCTTGGGCGCTAGCAGCCGTGCCTGAGCGCGCTCCGGCAGGCCGCCATACAGTTCCAGACCTGCCGGCATGTTGATGGCTTCAATCGGCGCGCCACTCGGCGGGTAGGCCCCCTCCTGGAGTGGGTTGGTCTCGTTCACGGCCACGAACCACACCATCACCGCTAGCAGCCCCGCCAGGATAATAGACCCCGCGTTGCCAAGCCATTCCCGCATTACCCGTCAGACCTCCCCATCGTCGTTGGCTTCTCCAAGGCTGTCTCGTCTTCGGGCGGCAATCCCTCATCGGGGGCCGGCGCCGGCCTGGGTTGCCCATTCTGGTTGGGGCGCAGGAAGCGCGAGAACCAGTCAGGGCTGGCCTGCGTCTGCCCCTGATACCAACGGTACAGGAGGCGCGACACCTGGCCCTCGTCCAGACGGCGACGAATGATACCGTTGCGTACGATAGAGATGATACCCGTCTCCTCGGATACAACAATCACTATGGCATCGGTGCGCTCGGTCAGACCAATGGCCGCCAGGTGGCGCGTTCCCAGGTGACTATCCGGCTCGCGCCCCATCGCCAGGGGCAGAACGGAGCGCGCTGCCAGAATGCGATTGCCCCGAATAATGACCGCTCCGTCGTGGAGCGGCGTCTTGGGAAAGAAGATAGTCAGCAATAAATCGTCGGACACCAGCGCGTCGAGCTTCTTGCCTGTGTCCGCGATATCCTGCAGGCCAGTATCGCGCTCCAGCACGATGAGCGCCCCGTGATGTCGATCCGAAAGTTCCGCCACCGCACGCGTGATCTCCTGAATCACGCCCGGTGTCGTGATCTCCCCCATCGCCGGCGTCAGAAAGCGGCCAGCGCGGCCCAGACGCTCCAGGCCGCGGCGCAGTTCCGGCTGAAAGATGACGGGGATCGAGATGAGGAGCGCGGGGAAGGACAGCCGTAGCAGCCAGTTAAAAGCGCGCAGTTGAAACACGTTCGACAGAACGACAATGATCAGGATAAACAGGAGCATCCCGCGCAAGAGTTGGACCGCCTGCGTGCCGCGAATCAAGAACAGCAGGCCGTAGAAAACCAGCGCGACCAGGGCGATATCGAGAATCGTGAAGATATCGATCGTCGATATCGCCCACTGAGCCGTCAGGCGCAGATTCTGGAACACTTCCACAACGTCACACCTTGCCTAGCAACTCCACCAGGATCGCTTTCTGAGCGTGCAATCGATTCTCGGCCTGGTCAAAGACTACCGAATTCGGGCCATCCATCACATCATCTGTGATCTCTTCGCCGCGATGGGCAGGCAGGCAATGCATCACCAGCACGTCGCGAGTTGCCTCACCCAGCAGCGCCGCGTTGATTTGGTACGGCGGGAAGACAGTACGCCGCTCGGCCGCCTCGCTCTCCTGCCCCATGCTGGCCCAGGTGTCAGTGTACAGCACATCCGCGCCCCGCGCCGCCCCGTGCGGATCGTCGAGCAGCGTGATGCTGCCGCCCGTCGCCTGGGCGAGCTCGCGCGCCCTCGTGACCACATCAGTCGGCGGCTCATAGCCCGATGGACTGGCGACGACGACGTGCATCCCCGTCAACGCGCCGCCAAACATCAGCGACGCCGCCACATTGTTGCCATCGCCAAGATACACAAGCCGCGCCCCAGCCAGGGAGCCGCGTTTCTCGTAGATGGTCAGCAAGTCGGTGAGGCCCTGGCACGGGTGGCTGTAGTCGGACAGGCCATTGATGACCGGGACGGACGCATAGCACGCCAGGTCCACCACATCCTGGTGGGCAAAGACGCGCGCCATTATCGCATCCACATAGCGACTCAGCACCCGCGCCACATCGCCGGTGCTCTCGCGCCTGCCCAGCTGAATCTCATTCGGCGACAGATATAGCGCATGGCCGCCCAATTGGAGCATCGCCATGTCAAAGGATACCCGGGTGCGCAGGGATGGCTTCTGGAAAACCATACCCAGGACCTTGTCCTTCAGGAGTGGCTCGCCCTGGCCTCGTTTCTGCTTCATCTTGAGGGCGACAGCCAGGTCCAACAGTCCCTGCAATTCACCTGGCGTCAATTGGGCTAATGTGATAAAGTCCTTCATTCGCGGCCCCGTCCTTGTTGTAGTCGTTGAGAGAAGCCTGTACACCCTATTGTACCATCGTCGCCGCATTCCCGTAAATCGCTCCACATCTACGTCCCCGCTCTGCACGGGCCGTATACCCGGACAGCGGGGGTCGCGGCACGCCTGGCGCCGCAACCCCCGCCCCGCCTTCGCAGCGGATGAGACGTCCGGCCTCAGTATAGGCGGACACCGTTGATGACCAGCTCAAATTGCGCGCCCAGGAAGTGGGTGGCGCGGCGAGCCATGACCATGCGGCTAAGGAAGATCTCGAAGTATTCCATGATCGACGCGCTGTGCGTGTCGATCTCGATATGGATGCCGATGCGTTTGCCATCTTCGCTCACCTGCACGAAGGAACGTGTCGCCGCATAATTTACCCGGTCGTGGATGTCGAAGGCAGCCGGGTCAGGATTCTGCACCCGGCTGCGATGCACGTCGGCCTTGTCGGCGATGATGATCGCCGCCCCCACCTCGCTCACCGGGTCACCGCGCTCCTCCTCGTGGTTGCCAATCGCCCCCATAATAATCGCCGTCTCCGCCGGGTCCATACCCAGCCGCTGCAGCACATCAAAGGCAATCAGCGCGCTTGTCTGGGCGTGGTGCTCACGATGGACCACATTACCAACGTCGTGCAGGTAGCCCGCAATGGCCGCCATATCCGCCATACGATTAGGTCGCCCCTGCCGTTGAAGAACGTTGTGGGCGATCTTGGCGACCAGGGTAGCGTGCCGCTCGCCATGCTCCGTATAGCCGATCAGCTTCAACTGCTCACTGGCGCGGCGGATGAACGACTTGACGACAGGATCGCGGCGCAGGTCGTCCAGGGACACCACGCGGTAGGCCACGAGCGCGTTGGCTACTGGTCCGTTAGCCGTGCTATCGACTTCGTGTTGCGGCTTATCCCGGCTTGTCATCTCTCCTACCTAT
>JAHCIE010000181.1 GCA_026129385.1 Anaerolineae bacterium | reverse complement strand
GGGCCGTAGATATCGGCGTCCATCAGGCCGACGCGCGCGCCGGTCTGGGCCAGGGCAACGGCGATATTGACGGCGCTGGTGCTCTTGCCGACGCCGCCCTTGCCCGACGACACGGCGATAGCGTTGCGGAAGCCGACCTCGACCCGCTTGAACATCTGATTATCTTTGGGCACCCGCGAGTCGAACTTGAGGTCCACCTCTTTGACGCCCGGCAGCTTCATCAGCGCCGCTGTACAATCATTGCGGATGCGGTCTCGCAGCGGGCAGGCGGGCGTGGTCAGGACATAGGTAAAGGACACCTTGCCGTTGTCCACGACCACGTTCTCGACCATGTTGAGGGTGACGATGTCCTTGCCCAGTTCTGGCTCGGGCACCGTCCTGAGGACGGCCATGACCTGGTCAACGGTCAGCGCGCCGCCGGCCCCACCGGGCGGTGGAGGGGGCGGCGGGTCTTGTTTGCGACCAAAACGAAACATTTAACACCTCATATCCGTCGGACGTGCGAGGTCCGGCGTTTAGTTTGCTTTGAGTTTGCGACCCCTCAATTATAGTCGCTTCAGGGCGGAACGTCTATGATGACGGTCAACCCTGCGCGCTCGGCTGGTCCAGGACGCGATAGACGAACTTGAGCATGGCCTCGCGGTGGGCGATCTGGTCGTCAATGGACAGCGCGCCATGACCCGCCTCGAACCAGATGATGTCGAAGTCGCGGCCTAACTCGCGCATCCGATCCGCGTACATGTGCATCGGTCGAGCCGGACAGCGGGTGTCGTTGCTGCCCTGGACCACCAGCAGCGGGGCGCGCACGTTCTCCAGGTAGGTAACGGGCGAACTGGCGCGGTAGACGTCCGGTTTTTCCTGCGGCGTACCGCCGAGGATGGCAACCTGGTAGCCGCGCAGCGTCGGCGCCGTGTCCTCGTACTGGATCGTCCAGTCGGCGATAGCGATGCCGGCCATGCCGCCGGCCCACAGGTCGGGCCGCTTGCCCAGCCCCATAAGCGTCATATAGCCGCCATAGGACCAGCCGGTGAGGAAAACCTGGTCAGGACGGGCGATCCCCTGGTCTACCAACCACTGATGACCCGCCGCGATGTCCTCCACTTCCCAATGGCCCAGGTCGCCCTGAATCTGGTCCTGAAAGGCGCGGCCAAAGGTGGTCGAGCCGCGATAGTTGACGCTCAGCACGGCGAAGCCGTGATCGAGGAACATCTGGAGTTCCGCGCTGTAGCCGGCGGTCTGGACGGCGGTCGGGCCGCCGTGGGTGTGGAGGATGGTCGGGAAGGGGCCGTCACCGTCAGGGGTCGCCAGCCAGCCTTGAATCATCTGGCCGTCGGACGAGGGGAAGGCGACGCTCCGCCAGGGCCGCCCGCCCGGCGCGTCGCCCGCCGAGAGGACGGTGCGCGTCATCTCACCGGTCTGCGCATCCAACGCGATGGTGCACGATGGGTGGTCAGCGTCCGCCCACAGGGCGAAAATTTCATCGTTGGAGGCGTAGTAGACGCCCGCGCCCCCAAACCAGCCATACGTTCCGAGGGGGTGGTTGAGGCGGGTGTAAGAGTTATCGACTAGGTCGTAGCTGTAGAACTGCTGAACGGCCTGGCTAAACTGGCAGAGTAGGAGATGGCTCCCATCCGGCGACCAGTCCACGACCTCGATGTCACCCGGCACGGTGTCTAGTTGCAGGTCCGACCGGTCGCCGGTGCGCGGGTTCCAGAGGAACGGGCGGCGGACGCCTGTCGCCGTCGAGACGGCGGCCACACGCGAGTCGCCGTCCAGGGGCGAGAAGCGGCCCGCTTCCACGCTGGTGTCCGGCCCATCCCACATCTCGCCCACCACTTCGCCACTGTTCAGGTCCAGGGCCAGCAGGCTAAACTGCGTCTTCCCGCTGCGCTCGGACGAGTGGATGAGACTCAGTTCGCCGTTGGGAGACAGGGTCGGACCGGATGTAAGACGACGGCTCGCCCAGACTTCGCGCGGTTGCCCTAAGGTTCCCTCGGCTCCCAGGTTCATCGCCGTCAGGTGAAAGCCCGACTGGTCGGCCAGCAGCATCGCCAGCCGGCTCCCGTTGCGGCTGACGGACAGCCCCGTGGAGGCGTACGGAGGCAGGCCGGGCATCACGTCCTGCGCGTCGCCGCCGATCCAGGGGACACGCACCCAGTGGCCGATTTCGTTGCCCGCCTCATCGTCCAGGTAGTAAATGTACTCGCCATCGGGCGAGATATAGCCGAAGCCTTTGCCGGTTGGTTTGAACGTCACCTGGCGCAGTTCGCCAGTCGGCACGTGCCAGGCGTACAGTTGCATCGCGCCCGACTGATTCGTCATCGCCAGCCCGCGCTCCGGGTTGGCCTTCGCCAGTTGGGTCAGCGCGACGACCGGCGTCCGAAACCGCTGTTTCCAGGCGGCGTCCTCATTCAGCATCGGTTGCTTAATCATGGAATTCCAGCGCCTCCTGTAGGGTGACCCGTAGCGTCTCCAGCAATTCGTCTCGTGACGCCTCCTGGCAGTTCACGCCTGGCACTTCCTCAATCCAGCCAATCCACCAGTCGCCATCTTGCTTGATGATCGCCGTATAATGATCTTTCATCAAGATTTCTCCTTACCGCTGGCGTATTTGGACTAGACAGCTTTGGCTTCGAGCAACTGGAGCGTGCGGGCCTGAATAGACTCTAGTACCGCATCCCGTAGAAAAGCACTGGCATGCAGAATTTCCACACCGATCAGTTCGTTCTTGTCGTTCAGTTCCACCGTAATATTCGGGCTGAGTTCCATACTTCGGCTCTCTGGCTCGTCCGTAATCACCAGGTGAAGTATGTCTTCCTCCTCGAAGTACCTGATGCGCGCTTTACTCATGGGTGAACCTTCCTGTTATAATTCGGAAACGAATCTGCTGTCGAGTGGTTGAATGAACTGTCACGGGCGTAATCTGGTCATCTCCTACCTCGTACGGAATCAACACAAGTTGATCATCGTGCCGTCCGACCACGACGTATCGCCCCGTTTCGGTGTCAAGATAGTGTTCGTTGGAATGGCGGAGAATCTGCTCAAGCTTGGTCAAATCAAAGCCGCGCAGGGCGACCCGGTACTTGAGATACTCCGTCCAAATGATCCTCAGCACGCCCTGTACTCATTATATCAACGCCAGCCGGGGCCACGCACGACGCGGCCGGGCGCCGCGCCGGTGTGGTCGCCGTCCTTGAGCACCTGGACGCCGTTGACGAAAACGTGGTGGACGCCCGTAGCATACTGGTGCGGGTGGTGGTAGGTGGCGTGGTCCTGAATGGTCGCCGCGTCGAAGATGACGACATCGGCAAAGTAGCCGGGCTTGAGCAGCCCGCGCCGGTCTATCTTGAGGACGCGGGCAGGCAGGGAGGTCAGGCGGCGCACCGCGTCAGCCAGGGGGACCACGCCCTCGTCGCGGACGTACTTGCCCAGGACGCGGGCGAACGTGCCATAGGCGCGGGGGTGCGTGCTGCGCTTGAGGAACAGCCCCTCGGCCGAGTACGACCCGGCGTCCGAGTCGAAGCTGACCCAGGGCAGGGCCATCTGCCGGCGCACGTTGTCCTCGGACATGGAGAAGAAGACAGCCTGCACGCGGCTGTCGTCCTCGACGATGAGGTCGAGGACGGTCTCTTGGGGCGACAGGTTCCGCGCGGCGGCGACCTCGGCCAGGGTCTGGCCGCGCAGGTGCTTGAGGGCCTCGCTGCGGAAGCCGACCAGCAGCGTATCCTCGGCAGCGTCCACCTCCTTGTAGCGGGTCATCTCGTCGAGGATGCGGGGGCGGAGGGCCGGGTCGCGCAGACGCTCGACCAGGGCGCGGTGGCCGCCCTCGTGGACCCAACCGGGCAGGGTCGCGTCGAGGCCGGTGGACGAGGCGCGGTAGGTGTACATGTCGGCGGTGACGGGCAGGCCGCTGGCGCGCGCCGCCTCGATGCGGCTGATGAACTCATCGTATTTGTCCCAGTTGGCCTTGCCCGATAGCTTGAGGTGGTATATCTCGCCACGCACGCTGGCCTCGCGGCAGATGGTGAAGAACTCGTCCAACGCCTCGAAGATGGCGTCGCCCTCGCTGCGAATGTGGGAGATGTACAGTCCCTCGTACTCGGCCACGATCTCGGCCAGCGCCACCAGTTCGTCGGTGTCGGCGTAGGAGGCGGGGGCATAGATGAGCGCGGAGGACAGGCCGACCGCGCCTTCCTCCATCGCCTGCCGTACCAGCGCCCGCATACGGTCCAGTTCGTCAGGCGTAGGGCGGCGGTTGGCATAGCCCAGTTCATGGATGCGCACCGACTCCGAGCCGACAAACGAGGTCACGTTACAAGCTACACCGCGCTTCACAAGGTAGTCGAGGTACTCGCCCAGCGTCGTCCACTCGACGGCGTATTTGACGTCCCCCTGATCCTCCAGCATCTGCGCCTTCATGGCGTCGTTGAGCGGCCCCATGGAGAAGTTCTCGCCCAGGACTTCGAGGGTCACGCCCTGGCGGATGTCGCTCTGGGAGCGGCCGTCGTGGATGAGGGACACGTTGGCCCAACTGAGCATGTTGATGAAGCCGGGCGCGACGGCCTGGCCGTGGGCGTCGATGACGACGCGCGCGCCGCCGGGGCCGACGTTGCCCACGGCGGCAATGCGGTCGCCCTGGAGGGCGACGTCGCCGGGGTAGGGGTCGCCGCCGCTGCCGTCGTAGATGAGGCCATTGCGGATGATAGTGTCGTAGCTGGTCATGGTTGCTCCTGGAGTTGTGGCCGCCCTCGCGCCGAGCGGTAAGCTTATCCCGGCAAGATGCCAGGAGAATGGGGCGCGGACGAGCGCGGATGAAGAAAGGAAACACAAAGGCGGGGAGGGATGAGGTGGGAGCAGCCCTGCGTAGCCGCCCTCGTGCTTGGCGGCGATGTTGCCCTAGCCAGGTTCCAAGAGGATGGGCCGCGGACGAACGCGGATGAACGCGGACAAGACAAGGCAGACCTTCGCTGCTCTTGTGCTTGGGGACGACCTATGACTATCGACATGGTCCTGAAGATTGGGACTTGCTGCGATTCTGCTTGGTATGAATCTCGTCGGCAAGGGCGACAAAACAGTCAAGGAAGCGGCGAAGATCGGCAATATCGAGGGTGGTTCCCCAGGTGCGCTCATCACCTCGGTTATTCCAGAACTCAATCCGCGCAATCTCGCAGCTGGTAGATGCGGGAATGAACAGGATGTTGCCATGAGCGAAGGCGTTGCGCACAAGGCGCAGCAACTCTCCAAAGTTCGGTGGGTCAATGTCCTCAGTGCGCTCTTTCTTCATTTCCGGCCACCCACACTCTCGTGCCTCGTCCAGAGACATGTTCGTCAATAGCGGGCGGTACTTCTCCCACGGATGGGCGAGGGCACCGAGGAAAGAGTTGATAAGTTGGGTGACTTCATAGGGGCCTTCCTTATCAGCGCGGTCCTCAATATAGCGCAAGTTGAACATTGTGCGGTGCATGATGTCGTACAGGGGGTCGGAGGGGTTCACGGCAGGTCTCCTTCGCGTGGGGTAAGTAGTCCTTTGCTCGGTTCATATCCAGATGGATGGTCGCATCCAACAGCGCGCGGATGTGACCATCCGCGTGCAGCTTCTGCAAGTCAAACGGCCTATTCTTCTTCCATTCTCAACATTCTGTCCATTCTGTCTAGCCCGGTCTGGGCCGCGGACGAACGCGGATGAACGCGGACAAGAGAAGAGCGAACCTTTTCTTCCCTTCGTGCCTTTGCGCCTTCGTGTGAATGAAGGCGGGTGTGCTGCCGCTATCGCCGGCGCGGGGGCCTACCCCTACGGAGCTTGCGGGAGCCAGACGAGCATGTCGCCGGGGGCGCGGTTGTCCCAGGCGTAGTAGGGGATGGCGGTCAGCGACGTGGGCGCATGACGGGGCGGCGACGGGCGGTACAGGGCGTCGCCCCAGTCGGCGGCCTCGGCGGCCAGGGCGTCGCCGCGCACGACGACCACACCGCCGAGGGTGTCCGCCTCGAAGGCGGCTGAGAGCGGGGCGTCAACCGGCAGGGCGAGGCGGTCCAGCGGCGCGGCGTGGTCCACGCCTTCGACGCAGTACACCAGCGGGCCGCGTTGGAGGGCGACGCGGCCCACATCGGCGCGTACGTCGGGGTGGGCGTAGATGCGCTCGATGGGCATGGGCAGGTCGAGGACCACCTCGTCGCCCGCGCGCCACTCGCGGTCGATGACGATGTAGCCGCGCTCGACGCGGCCCGCCAGGTCCAGCGACGCGCCGTTGACGGCCAGGGTCGCGCCGGGGCTCCAGCCGGGCAGGCGCAGGCGGAGGCTGAAGCGGGTCGGCGTGGGTAGGTCGAGGAGGAGGGCGACGCGGCCCTGCCAGGGGTAGTCGGTGGTCTGGCGGAGGATCACGGGCTGGCCTGCGAGGGTGACGCGCGCCTCGCTCTGCACGTAGAGGTGGACGGCCAGGGCGTCGTCGGCGATGCCGTAAACGTACTGCCCCAGGGAAGCCAGCAGTCGCGCCAGGTTGGGCGGGCAGCAGGCGCAGTCGAACCAGGGTTGGCGGTGGTGCAGGCCCTGGCTGGCGAGGGGGTTCTCGTAGAAGAAGCTCTCGCCGTCCAGGGACACGCCGCTGAGCACGCCGTTGTACAGAGCGCGTTCCAGGGCGTCGGCGTAGCGGCTGTCGAGGTCCACCTGGAGCAGGCGGTGCGCCCACAGGACGAGGCCGATGGAGGCGCACGTCTCGGCGTAGGCGCTCAGGTTGGGCAGATCGTAGTCGGCAGTGAACCCCTCGTTGGCGCTC
>JAHCIE010000180.1 GCA_026129385.1 Anaerolineae bacterium | reverse complement strand
CCGTCGAGACGCCCCTGGGGGCGCCTCGACGGGGGTGGCAGTGGTTCGTTGCGATTGACCTTGACCGTCCTCGCATGCTATAATGGCCGCCTTAACTTCTTGCCCCACCGTAGCCATCACCCTTCCCGTGAACCGAGACCGGCGAGACGTGGGCGATGCACCCTGTTCTCAGTATCCGGCTGCTGGGTGATTTCAATGTTCAGTATGGCGAGGCCCCGGTCACGACCGTGCACACGGGCCGTCTCCGCGCGCTCCTCGCCTACCTCCTTCTGCACGCTGACTCCCCGCATCCGCGCCAACACCTCGCGTTCCAGCTCTGGCCGGACGCGCCCGAGAGCAACGCCCGCAACAATCTCCGCCAGCTTCTGTTTCAACTCCGCCTCGCCCTACCCGACGCCGACCAGTTCCTCACCATCAACCCCCATTCGGTTGGCTGGCGGCGCGACGACGCTCAGGCTGTCGACGTCCATCGGCTGCAATTCGCGCTAAATGAGGCCCACACTGCCGAGCAGGCGACCGACCCTCCAGCCGTGCGCCGCTGGCTGGAGGAGGCCGTGGCGCAGTACAGTGGCGAGCTTCTGCCAGAGTGCTACGACGACTGGATTCGTCTCGACCGTGAACGCCTCCACGACCTCGTCCGTACCGCCCAACGCAAGCTACTGCACTTGCTGGACGACTCCCAGGACTACGAGGCGGCGTTGGACATCGCGCGCGGGATGCTACGTCTGGACCCGCTGGACGAAGAGGCGTATCGGCAGCTGATACGCCTGCACAGCCTCGTACGCGACCCAGCCAGCGCTCGCCGCGTTTACGAGGCCGCCGTCGATACCTTGTGCCGAGAGTTGGGCGCGGAGCCTGGCGAGGCGCTACGCCACGCCTTTGAGCAGTCGCAGCGTGTCACCCTCGCGCCCCCACCCACCCTGCGGCCCGAGTCCCGGGCATCGCGCTCCCTACCTCTGATTGGGCGGCGCGCTGAGCTGGAACAGATGCTTGCCATCTGGACCCACGTCGCCCAGGGCGCTTCAGGCACGTTGCTCGTGATCGGCGAGGCCGGCATCGGCAAGTCGCACCTGGCGGAAAGCCTGTATCGACGCGCCCAGGCGCAGGGCCATACCACGGCCAACGCCCGCTGCTACGAGGCCGAGGGGCGTCTATCCCTGGCGCCTGTGGTCGAGTGGCTCCGCAGCCCTGGCATCCGCCCCCACCTCGCCAGCCTCGACCGGGTATGGCTCACCGAGATCGCCCGCCTACTACCGGAACTGCTCGTCGAATACCCCGACCTACCTGCGCCGGAGAGCATCGGCGAGTATGGACAGCGTCAGCGCTTCTTTGAAGCTCTAGCCCGTGCGGTGCTGGCCGCCCCATCACCGCTGCTACTATGGGTCGATGACCTCCAGTGGTGCGACTCGAAGACATTGGAGTGGCTACACTACCTGCTTCGCCACCCATCGGGCGCCGCGCTGCTGGTACTGGGTACGGTGCGGGGGGAGGAGTTCTCGCGCCAGCATCCCCTGGCGGCCTTGACGCAGCAACTGCGCATCGAGGATAAGCTCACTATCATCGAGCTAGGCCCGTTGGACGCCGCAGAGACGGCGAAGCTGGCCGCCCAGATTGGCGGTAGCGAAGTGGATGCCGCTACCGCCATCCATCTGTTCCGGGAGACAGAGGGCATTCCTCTCTTTGTGGTGGAGACCGTGCGGACGGGATTGAGCCATGCGACGGACCCGGCTACAGTGGCTGCCCCCAACGGGCTACCCCACCCACAGGCGGCCCTACCGCCGCGCCTGTACGCCACCCTCGCGCGACGACTGGCGCACCTTTCACCCACGGCTCGCGGCGTGGCGAACCTGGGCGCGACGGTGGGGCGCGCCTTCTCCTGGGAGCTCCTGTCGCGCGCACTGCCCGACGACGAGGCGCAACTGCTGGACGGCCTGGATGAGCTTTGGCAGAAGGGCATCCTGCGCGAGGAGAGCGCCAACATCTACGACTTTACTCACGATAAGTTGCGTGAGGTTGCGTATGCTGAGATCAGCGTGCCGCAGCGCCGGGTTCTACATCGGCGTGTGGCCCAAGCGCTGGAGGCGCTCAACGCCGAGGGCCTGGACCCCGTGAGCGCGCAGATCGCGGCGCAATACGACCAGGCTGGTCTGCCCGACCAGGCCCTCCCCTACTACCAACGCGCCGGGCTGGTCGCGGCGCGGCTGTACGCCAATGAGGACGCCATCGCCTGGCTGAGGCGCGCGCTCGTCCTCCTGCAAGAGCAACCAGCAACAACGCAGCGCGATACGACAGAGCTGGCGCTCCAGTTTGCTCTCGCCCGGTTATATCGCATCACCCAGGGCTGGGCCGCGCCCGAAGTCGAGCAAGCGGTGGCGCGCGCCCTGCTGCTCAGTGAGAAGGTGGGCGACCCCGTACAGCGCGCGGAAGCGCTGTATGGGGCACAGACCGTGTACGTCGTTGCGGCCCAACTGGACAAGGTTGAGAGCACCTATCGGGAGATGGTCCAACTCTACATGCAGAGCCAGGGCCGCCCGCCACCGCTGTTTGCCGGCATGATGTACGCAGGCGCGAGACTATACCTGGGGCAGCCCATCGAGGCATGCGGCCTCTTTGAGCAGATGTTGGCGACGCCCGATGAGAAACAGGCCCTGGACCTGGAGACATCCCAAGGGGTCAACTACCTGTCCCACGGCCATGCCTGGCACGCCCACGTGCTATGGTATCTGGGTCAGCCCATCGAGGCTCTGGCGCACGCGACACTGGCCGTCGAGTTGGCCGAGCGCTTCAGGCAACCCTTCAATCAGGCATTGGCCGTTACCTACCAGGCTACACTCATTGAGATGCTGGCCGACTTCGACGAGTTTCAGGCGTACGCCGCCCGTGCTGTGCGCCTGGCCGCTGAGTATCAAGCGCCGTACTATCACGCCTGGGCAAGCATCCTCACCGCCTTCGGAACGGCGTGGCAGCAGCCGGACGAGACGAGCGTGCAGCAACTCCGCCAGGCCATCGCAAGGTTCACCGCCAGTGGCGCGCGACTGCGCCGGCCGTACTACTTGTGTCTCCTGGCCCGCGCCTGCCAGCGCGCCAACCGGCTCGCGGAAGGCCTGGGCGTCGTGGACGAGGCCATGCGCGAGTCGCGCCAGAATAACGAGCGGTGGTGGGCGCCCGAGCTACATCGCCTTCGCGGCGCGTTGCTACTGGCCCAGGGGGCTGATATGGCCGACGTTGAAGCCGCATACCAACGCGCGCTCGAGCTCGCCCGCGCACAACACGCCACGTCCCTCGCCCTCCGCGCGGCGACCAGCCTGGCGAGCCTGTGGATCGCCAGGGGCCAACCCAGCGGCGTCACACGTATCCTGGCTCCCTTTTCAGCGCTCCTGTCAGGCCCCGCCGATACGCCCGACTTGCGTGCGGCCCGCGCCGTGTTGCAAGCCCAGATTCGACCCAACGCCCGATCCGCCACCACCTAATGTCCCGCCTAACGTCTGACTAACACTCCCTGTGATAGAGTAGCACCACTCGACAAGTTTCACAGGAGGAAGTCATGTCAGCAATGGAGTATGCTCCAGCCTCGGTCATGCTCGACGGCGCGGCCGTCGAGACGCTTCGCGCCCAACTGCGCGGCCGTCTGATCTCGCCGGGCGAGGCCGACTACGACAGCGCGCGTCGCCTGTACAACGCCATGATCGACAAGCACCCGGCTCTCATCGCCCAGTGCGTCGACGCAGCGGATGTCATCAGCGCCGTCAACTTCGCCCGCGAGCAGGGTCTGCCTGTGGCGATTCGGGGCGGCGGGCACAACGGCCCCGGCCTCGCCTCCGTCGACGACGGCCTCGTCATCGACCTGTCCGCCATGCACGGCGTTCACGTCGATCCAGCGACCAAGACGGTCCGAGTAGAGGGCGGCTGCCTGTGGGGTGATGTGGACCATGCCACTCACGCCTTTGGCCTGGCTGTGCCATGCGGCTTCGTCTCGAGCACGGGCGTTGGCGGCCTGACCCTTGGTGGGGGGATCGGCTATCTGACACGCCGCTATGGGCTGACCATCGATAATTTACTGGCAGTGGACATCGTGCTGGCCGACGGCCGATTGGTGACAGCCAGCGCCGATGAGAATGCCGACCTGTTCTGGGCGGTGCGCGGCGGCGGCGGCAACTTCGGCGTCGTGACCTCGTTCCTCTTCCAGGGTCATCCGGTCCACACGGTCTATGGTGGGCCGATGATGTGGCCCATGGACCAGGCAGCCGCCGTGCTCAAGGCCTGGCAGGAGTTCATCCTGACTGCGCCCGACGAGATCAACGGCTGGTTCGGCTTCGTGACTGTGCCGCCAGTGGCGCCGTTCCCCAACGAGTATCAGCTGCAAGAGATGTGCGCGGTGGTATGGTGCTACAGCGGCCCGCTGGAGAAGGGCGCAGAGGCGCTGAAGCCCATCCGAGAGGCGCTGAAGCCTGCCATCGACTTCGTCGGCCCCATTCCCTTCCCCGCCTTGCAGGGTATGTTCGATGGCCTGTTCCCGGCCGGGTTGCAGTGGTATTGGCGCGCGGACTTCTTCGAGCGCTACGACGACGAGACGGTCGCGCTCCACGTCAAATACGGCTCACACTTGCCCACTATGCTTTCGACGATGCACATCTATCCCATCAACGGAGCGGCGGGTCGCGTGGGCGAGGCGGATACAGCATTCGCCTTTCGCGACGCCAACTTCGCCCAGGTAATTGTCGGTGTCGACCCTGACCCGGCCAACAATGACCGCATGATCGAATGGTCGAAGGACTACTGGCTGGCGCTCCACCCGTACTCAGCCGGCGGCGGCTACGTCAACATGATCATGGCCGAGGGCGAAGAGCGGGTTCGGGCGTCCTACGGCGGAAATTACGCCCGCCTGGCGCAGGTCAAGGCCAGGTACGACCCCACCAACTTCTTCCACGTCAACCAGAACATCGCCCCCGCCCGCTGAGGCAGGTCTCGTACCTGCCCGATGAAGCGCCCCTCAAATGGAGAGGGGCGCTTCGTTTGCTGTCCACCGCCAATTTGCCTATAGTTTCTCCACTGCACCGCGACGGTCGTAGCAGCCCTTGCCCTGGCAGATTCGCGTGACCGCCCGGCCTCTGGTCCACTGCCCTAAGATGAGCATGAGCGAACCCTCTGCCTCGCTATCCGCCACCTGGCGGCAACGCCTCTATAGCCTCCGCGCCCGCGCCCGCCCGGCGACCCCTTTCGTCGCCGGGATGCTGGCGACGTTGCTGGCCCTTGTGCTGTACAACGCCCTCACCCCCAAGCCCCAACCCCTGACCACCCGCCAGGTCAACGACCTTGTGGTGCAGGCCATGGCGTCAGCCACGCCCCCCCCCGCTCGCTCGGCGCTGGTCTACCAGCTCATTCGCCCTTCCTTCGTTCTCATTCAGGTCGAGGCGCCAGGGGGTAACGACAGCAAGCCAAAGCATGGCGTGGGCAGCGGCGTCATCGTCAGCGAGCAGGGCGACATCCTGACCAGTCTCCATGTCGTGGCCGATGCCAAGACCATCAAGCTCACCTTCGCCGATGGCACCGAGGCTGACGCCGAGGTAGCCGCCAGTGATCCGAAGAACGATATCGCCGTGCTCCAGGCTAGCCAGCTCCCTGACCCTGTCATCCCCGCCGTGCTCGGTAACCCCAGGGCCATGCACATCGGCGACGAGGCCTACGTGGTGGGCAACCCCCTCGGCCTGTATGGCTCGATGAGCAGCGGCGTCATCTCCGGCTTCGAGCGTTCCTTCAAGCCGCCTGACCGCGACGAGCGGCTAGAAGGGTTGATCCAGATCGACGCAGCGGTAAACCCTGGCAACTCCGGCGGCCCGCTCCTCAACCGCAACGGCCAGGTTGTCGGCATCGTGGCAGGGCTGGTCAACCCGACGGACAACAACTTCTTCGTCGGCATCGGCTTCGCCGTGCCCATCAACGTGGCCGGCGGGGCCGCCGGGTTACCACCATACTAGGGAGACACCCAATGGAGCAGCGCGGGGAAGTGGTGAATCGAGCGCCGATGGAGCGCGTGCTGTACGAGGTCAAGAAGGTCATCGTCGGCCAGGACAACTTGCTGGAGCGGCTGGTCGTGGCGCTGCTGGCGCGGGGCCACATCCTGGTCGAGGGCGTGCCGGGCCTCGCCAAGACGATGGCCATCAAGACCCTGGCTGAGGCCATCGGCGGTGACTTCAAGCGCATCCAGTTCACCCCCGACCTTGTTCCCGCCGACCTGATCGGCACGCGCATCTACAACCAACGTACCGGTGAGTTCAACACCTCGTTGGGGCCCGTCTTCACCAACCTGCTGCTGGCCGACGAGATCAACCGCGCCCCGGCCAAGGTACAGAGCGCGCTGCTAGAGGTCATGCAGGAGCGCCAGGTCACCATCGGCGGCGAAACCTTCAAGGTCCCCAACCCCTTCCTGGTCATGGCGACCCAGAACCCCATCGAGACCGAGGGAACCTACGCCCTACCCGAGGCGCAGGTCGACCGCTTCATGCTCAAGGTGTTGGTCGGCTATCCCAGTCCCACCGAGGAGTTCGTCATCGTCGAACGCATGACCGGCTTCCTACAGGCGGTGCAGAAGGTACTGACCACCGACCAGCTGCTGGAGTTGCAGAAACGGGCCTATCAGGTTTATGTCGACCCCGCCCTCATCGAGTACACCATCCGCCTGGTGAACGCCACGCGCAACCCGAAGGAGGTCGGGCTAGGCGCGCTAGAGCACTACATTACCTTCGGCGCCAGCCCGCGCGCCTCCATCAACCTCATCCTGACGGCTAAGGCCC
>JAHCIE010000018.1 GCA_026129385.1 Anaerolineae bacterium | reverse complement strand
GCCAGCTCATCACGCTTTGCGGAAAGATCCGCTTCCACTCATCTGGGTCGTAGTAGAGGTTGGCCTGTATCTCTCGACGGAAAGGAATGGCGTAGCACATCCGTTGACTCACCGCAGTCGTCATCACCTCCAAATTGATGATGCGCAAAGAGGGATCCATCCGAGCCGACACATCAACGTCGGAGCGAGTGCTGCTCCACAAGTGACCGAAGGTAAGGGGCTCATCCTCCGGCAAACCTGCCAGGCTGTTCAAGTATTCCGTGAGCCAGTCAGTCAGCGCCGCGGGCCGTGTGCTTTCACCGGCTCCACGCCCGCTGCATATCCCGTAAAAGTTGCGGTGAAGTCCACCCAAAAGGGTGATACCAAAATAAGTGCCGACGACTACAAAGACCAACCCCACTACCAGAAGCGCACTGATTCCCCCGGCGCACGCACTCAGGATGAGGCGTCCCAGCGACGGTGCAGGCGCCAGCAGTGACAGCACTACCCCGGTACCGATGACACCGACCGCCCACCAAACTGTCCCGCTGGATATCGAAAGAACAACGCCAGAGCGCAAGCGACCCAGCCCGAAACCGACCCACAAGGTCCACAACAGCAGGATGAACAATGCGCATCCAACGACGGGCCATGCCGTTAGTTGCGGGGCTGCCATCATGACCAATGGCATAAACATCAGCAACGCGAGCAACGCCCCCGCGAGCGACGCAATCCAAAACTGATGCAAAAGTGCTGGCACCGCCGTGGCGGCCGCCGCCAGAGGTTTCGCATTCAGCATGCTCACCAGCACGTTGAAGTGTTTCCGAAGCTCTGGCACCGGCTGGAACAAATGGAACAGCATCGAATTGCCGTCCTTTGCGCCATCCACTGCCTGTCCCAGCTTCGCCGGAAGCGCACTCAGGTCGTCGAAGCTCTTGAGGTTGTCGTGCTGCCTGCCGTACTCAGCGGCAGCACATCCTGCCGCCGCAATGGCTCCTGCGGACGTTCCACCAATGTTCTTGAAACGATACTTCCCGGCTAGCTCCGAGATCAGCTTAGGATAGACGACGCCGCTGGTAATGCCGCCTTTCAGCACCAAATCGCACGGAGGGAGATCAGCACCACCCTGCCTGCCCTGTGCGGAACGTGCGTTTGCGTTGATCATCGCTTGAACTCTCCGGGGTTGTTACAGCCAGCGGCGAGCAGATCATAGCCACACTCCCCTAGTCGATTAGGCTAACCGTACTCGGGGCCTCGAATACATCGAACCCGGCAAACCAAACCAGAACGCCTACATCGAGCGCTTCAACCGCTCGTATCGCCAGGAGGTGCTCGACGCTTGGCTATTCGGGGATCTGGATGAAGTACGAGAGATTAGCTGGGCCTGGATGCTCGAATACAACGAGGAGCGAGATCACGATGGCCTGGGCAGGGCTGATCCCTGCCCAGGCCTTTTACCAAGCCACGGTCTCTACTTTAGAGTTGTCCGCTTGACGGGGAAGCTTACGCGTTGGCTCGGCTGTACGCGTCAAAGCTCACTTTATGCATTGAGCACAATGCTTTGAATGCCGCGATGTGCGGCAAGCGTCATAGCTTGTGGATCGAATTTTCATATGTCAATAGGGCCTGTATATACCGTTTCGCCGCGAATACCATCTTCCGGTGAAAGGGGGATGGGACGGCCTGCAACTGGAAGGGTTCGGCGGCTGCGGGGACCGGACTATGCATACGGGCCTCTGATTTTCTGAAGAGGATTGGGTGGCCAAGGGCGGAATCGAACCACCGACACAAGGATTTTCAGTCCCTTAGTATTTTGTCCATCTGCGTTTGGCATAGTTCAGTAGCCCTCTTTTTACTATTGCTATTTCATCATCTTAGACTTATCCTTTGTCCTAATGAGTCCCCGCACATCCGACTAAAGCCAGTCATATACGGGGACTAAACCGGGGACCAGATAGGACTGGGTCGTGATGTCGAAGGCTAGGAAGAAGAGGGAAGGCGGTCCTTTGACCGAGCTGAGAATCCAGAGCCTTATTGCTAGCGAGAAGGCATCGGACCAGTTGGAGCTCGACGGAGGTGGTCGACTGATGGTGCGAGCTCGCCAGACGCGTCATGCTCTGGTCCGCGAGTTCTTCTTTCGATACCGCACCAGGGACAGCGACAAGCTACTTCGCATCGGGCAACACGGAGACGGTAAAAAGCAGACGCTCACCCTCAAGCAGGCGCGCGTTAAGGCAGCCGAGCTGTCTACGCTGTTGAAGCAGGGAAAAGATCCACAGGTGAATCGCCTGATCGAGCGGGACGAGAACCGCCGGGCTGAGCAGCAGAAACTGGAAGCGATCGAGCTCGAGGCGCGCAAGGGCACCTTGAAGGATCTGGTGACGTCCTATGTGGCGCACCTTAAGGCGCAGGGCAAGATGAGCGCAAGGGACACTGACCGGACGCTGGAGCGCCATGTCCTAGAGCCGTTTCCCCACTTAGCTGCCCGCAAAGCACAAGACATCACAGCGGCCGATATCACCGACATACTGGCTCGGATGATCGCCAAGGGAATCGAGCGGCGAACCAACATCGTCCGATCCATGCTTCGGGCAGCCTTCGCCTACGGAGCCGGGCTGGATAACGACCCGGTGCGCAAGGCCGCGGCGCTTAAGGGCGTTACATCAGAAGCCGTCAAGCTCTTTGGTATCTCGGGTAATCCTGTCGCAGACATCCGCCGTATTGGGCACTACGACCGGGCAGGAGAGCGGACGTTGGACGACAGTGAGCTGCGCGCCTACATTGAAGGGCTTGGGCCCCTTCATCCGGGCATAGCGGGGACGCTTCACACAGCACTCCTGCTGGGCGGCCAGCGCATGAGTCAACTGATTCGGGCGAAATGGCCCGACTATGACGACGAGGAGCGCATCCTAAGCCTGCGGGACGCCAAGGGACGCGGCGGGATAAGAGAACACCGCCTGCCGGTCAGCGATCGTGTCGCGGCGATCCTAGAAAGCCTGCGAGGCCTCAACGGCGAGGGAACCTACATCTTCTCCACTCGCGCAGGAAGCACTCCGGTCAATCTTTCCACGCTCTCGAGCGCCGTCGGCGAGATAGCGAAAAGGGTCTCCAACTCCAGCCCATTCTCGGCAGCCGACATACGTCGGACAGCCGAAACGAGGCTTGCTGCATTGGGCGTCTCGAAGGAACACCGTGCGCAGCTCCTCTCCCATGGCCGCACGCAAGGGGTACAGGAACGGCACTACGACCGGCACGACTATCTGTCGGAGAAGACAGCTGCGCTGGCCAAGTGGGAGTTACACCTTGACGTCGTACTGTCCGGAAAACCAACCAACGTTGTCCGAGCCCGCTTCAGAGCATGAGGCTGCGCAGCTGACAGCTCTCGAAGAGAGATCTAACCGACGCGCCGCGGAGCAGTAACGGCGCAGATCGGGGCTGGACGGTGGTGACACACCGACCTGCCCCTAACCAGAACGCAACCTGTTAAGGAGGTTCGCATCATGGCTATCGCCAGTGTACCGCCCTCCGGGCTTCAGCCCGGAGAGGGGGAGCGCGACGAGTCCTCGTCCGACGCTAGTCAAACCGCCAACGTCTACATCACCCCCACCGTCGAAGCAGACCTCAAGCTGCGCAACGTCTTCCCTGAACTGCGCATCGAGAAGGCCGCATGTCGATTCCCTCCTGCGACCGGCCAATATCCCCTCTCGCTCGACCGCCTCAAGGAACTGCTCGCCGATGCCGAGCAGCAATACCGCTCGGGCCCCAAGAAGCGGGGGCTACGCTGGGCCTATAGCCGCCTCATCAATGATCTACAGGGCACGCTCAGCATCGCCAAGTCGGAAGCCGCCAAGGCCAACGAAGAAGCCATGCTGGCGCCGGCGCCCGGCGTCTCTCCAGCTCGCTTCCACGAAGGAGAAGATGCCCTCTACTTCGAGAACGGCCCTGGGACTGGCGAGAAAGTGCGCATCGTCGAGGGCTATGGGTGGCGCCTCGTCCAGGAAGACGGCCGGGTGGTGTGGCGCCCTGGCTATCTCATCCGGCCGCTCGCAGCGCCGGGGCGATCCTTCTTCGCCAGGGCTGGCCAGCTCGCCCAAGACGACTGCCGGCTCACCCATGTGCGTTTGGTGAGGGCCTCAGCATGAGCGCCCTGACCATCGCCGAAACGCCCATCCGGACCGATGTCGAGGAACGGTACTGCCTCAACGACCTGCATTGAGCTTCGGGCGAAGAGAATCACCATCGCCCAGCTCTGTGAGTCGAGAATTGGCAAACCCAAGCCCTACTTGAACCGTAACTTACAGGTGCCCTCATGACCCAGCTCAAAACCATCACCCGCCTGCCCGCCCCATTCATCGGCAAGGCTCCCCGCCCCATCCAACGCAAGCCCCGCATCAAATCCGCTTGGCGTCGCCTGCCATTCGTAGCGACGCAGCCCAGACGTTCTACTGCGCCCGACTGGACCGTCCCGCCAACCGGTGGCTACTTCGGCGGCTATGAAACCGGCGAAGCCATGGCCGCAACCTTCCTCAAGTTCCTGCGCGAGCATGGCACGGAGTTCCCGGCCTACCCGCTCACCAACATAGTTGCCTCGTTCATGGTCAGATTCGAGGAGGAAGGTGGCAGAGCAATGGACACACGTAGGCCCATGAGCGAACGGACCGATAGCTTCGAGAGCCTCCGCGGACAGTACGTGGGTTTCTTCAACACCCTTTCCTGCTGGCTTAAGGTCGCCGCCAAGCACTTAGGGGGCAATCTGGACCGGATCACCGACGAGGCTCTGGTGCGCAAGGCCAATGCTGGTCTGGGCTTCGATCAAGCGGCATTCATGGCCTCCCTCTCGAACAAGGAGGTCTGAGCCATGAACGCCCTGACCATTGCTGATACTCCCGTCTATGCAGACACCCATTGAATCGACGCCAAGGACTGGGACGTTTGTCGTGAAGGAACAGGCTGTCACGTAAACTAGCAACACCGCGCCTAGGCTGATCCCCGAAAAACCGCTTCCCTTGGCGGTCTGGCGCGGATTCTCTTCAAGGGCTGAGCGCTAAGGGGCGCCGCCATGACGAAACCTGCCTCACCTGAGGTGGCACGAGAATGGCTGAATATTCTCGCAAACTACCTCGCCAAAGCACCCAATCCATCCAGACCCATAGCGTTTGGGGCCATCGCCCTAAAGGCCTACCTCGAGGGACAGGAGCCATCGTTGGAACGGGCGTTCGGGTTAGCCGCCAAGCGTGGTCGTCCTACCTCTCCTGCACACTTAGATATCGCCAGGCGGATATTGCGCTACCGACTTGATGGCATGACATGGGACAGGATTGCCGAGACGTTTGAGAACGAAGGGCGCGCCGACTCGCGGGAGTTGCGGCGGATCTACGAACAGCACAAGGTTGCCGTCCTCTCTGAACTTATGGATGAGTCTTGGGCTGACTGACGTATGGGCGAGGCCCTCTGAACGGCACTCAGGCCGCGATTCGGGCCGGCTATAGCCCGGGCGGAGCTAAGCAACAAGCGGTCAGATTGCTGACGAATGCGAACTTGCAGGAGTTATAGAACTGCGCACCCCGACGGCATCGTTGCTAGGATGGGCGTCCCATTCGAATAACTATGAGGAGGAGGCCATGCGTTTAACAATTCCAGCGGCCATGGCGATTGCCGCTCTCTGCGGCCAAGCTCAGGCCCTGCCGTTCACGTCCTACGACTCACTCTTCTCGTGGGGCGCGGCCGTCCAGACCTATAAGACCGATACGCTGTTCTTCAGTCCGACGGTTCACTACCCTGGCGGGGCCGGTGACATCTCGCTATTCGATCCCGAGAAGCAACTTGTCGACGTCAAGTACGAAGACTTCCGGCTCTACAACCCTGCCATCCATTTCGCATGGACCGTGGGTGATGGCTATATCGGGGGCGAGATGCACAGCACTGGCTTCGAGGATGTGGCCCACTCGTTCACCATCACCTTCGACAGGCCGCTGAAAGCCATCGCCTTCAACTTGTCACTACTGCCCGGTGACAACGGCCGACCAGGCGGTGCGATGGTCTCCATAGGCCAGCCACAGACCGGCAACGTGTTCTGTGATGGCGACTCTTGCGTTCAATTGGACGATGAAGGGACCCGAATTCCTATCGCCTCCAACGACTTCTTCTTCGTAAACGGAGAACACTTCCTCGGGATCGTGTCCGCCCAGCCGTTCTCTACGCTGACCATCACCAAGCCTTGGCTGCTATACGAAGCCTGCGAGCCAGAAATCGATGAGTGCTACATAAACAGCGGCGAAGACTGGAACTACACCTATCTCGGCGCCATCTCCTACAAGCATTGGCGGGTCCCGGAACCCGCCACGCTCGCGCTCCTACCGCTGGCGTGGGTCGCCTGCAGGCTCAGAAGATCCGGTACTTGATGATGCCGTTGTAAACGGATGTCCCGGCGAGGTTCACCCATGCCTCGCCGGTCTCCTCAACCGTGCAGAACCCACCCTTCGGGAACTTGAAGACACTCAGCCCAAAGTCCGGCAGGCTGGGCTCGCGCGTCTTCATCTCCGCGTAGCTCTGGCCTTTCGTCCACTTCTTCGTGTTGAGGTTGTACCAACACAACCACGGGTCGGAGACGAATTGATGCAGGCGGGTGTCCTCCACCCCGATATAGGCCGGGCTCAGGACAATCAGATGGCCCAGGAGTTGGATATCCCGGAACTCCGGCACTGAGCCATTCCATGTCTGAGAGCCGTTTTCGTCTGGGGCATCCCATCCGCGGCACCACTGGACGGGGATGGGAATGTATTCCGGCTCTTCGGCAAGGTTCCGCAGATTCCACTTCGTGATGTATGCGACACGGCTTGCCACCCCAGACCCGCGAGCTTGCGAGATCACATACAAGTGATCCCTCGCGACGACGTGAGCACCGTGCCATTGCTCTGCCGGCTCATTCGAGTTGACGGCAAACGGCGTCGCGCCCGGTCGGATCAGGGTGTTCAGGAACGCGTACCACGGCGCCTTGTTCCTGGGCACCACCGTTCTTTCCCACACATGCCGGCCCCCGGTCGGCAAGCAGGGGAACTTGTAGAAGTGCGCGTTCGAGAAGGTGTTGCGCGCCATGATCACGACGGCGTCCTCCTTCTCGTCGTAGCCGCCCCAGTTGTTCGAGACACCCGTGAATGACATCGTCCCGTTGCTACCAACGAAGATGTCGTCGTCGTGGACTGGAGTCGTCCCCGTAGGCAGCAGGTAGTTCTGGGCAGGTTCGTGCCACCCGTTGCCCATCCGCACCCCGTTGCTGTGCTCTCCTGGCATGCGGAAGCGGAACATCGGCATGCAGGGGCCGGAGCGCTTCGCCGCCACAGGCGGGTTCGTGATCAGCGAATCGAACCGCGCGTAACCAGGGCCTACCCAGAAGTCACCGCGCTTGTCTACGACCGCACACACGCCATCAGGCGCCGGCGGACCGAGCGAGACCGACGCCGGGTCGGGACCGCCACCTTGGAAGGGATAGAACGCGCAGAAGTTGGACGACATGTCCATCTCTACCGCGCCACCCACTTCCTCTACCTTCGCGCGCCAGCAGTCCTGGCGGCTGGAATCGTTGTTCCAAGTGCCGCCTGTCACAGGTGGGTAGCCCGCCACGTTGGCGCTGGCCACGTGCGGTGCACCAACAAAGTCCCCCCCGAACTGCCACACGTAACCGCCTGACCCAGCCACCGGTGCGCCGGTAGCGGGATTGCTCGGGTTGATGTTGTTCCACCGACGAGAGTAGATCAGCCGCAGATGCTTTCCGCGCCACGGGTTCTGCTCACCAGAAGGACCGCCTGGGCCGAAGTTATTGCGGATCACCCGAGGAACGAACCGTGCACGAGGCTTCTGGCCGGTAAGCACGAGCCTGTGGAAGTTCAACCCCCTCGACCCCGTCTCCCCGACTGCGTTTGTTACCGTGGTGCCAGAGTTGTAGTCGTACCACGCGCTGGCCTTGTAGATGACCTCTCGCACCGTGGGGTCGCTGTTGCTGCGCTTCAACGCACCGACAATACCCAAGCCGCGCTTGTACTGCGCCGGCGATGCGTTCATCCAGGTCTTGGTATCGAGATCGAACACCCAAACCTTGGCGCCGATGGACAGGATCGAATGCGAATCCTCGTCATATACAAAGAGCGGCCCTCTGGACCTCCAATACAGATAGGCGGCGCTCTGATAGAAGCTCGGGTTGGAGAAGTTTGTGGAGATATCCGGATAGGGCGGCACCTCCCCGAACATGTATTGATGGTATTCAGGATGATTCGGCAGTTGCTCGTACTGGGGCGGAATCGCAGCGCCCTGCGGCGTGGTAAGGCCGATCGTCTTGAGATTCACTCGCCAGAACGTGACGGACCTCGGATCGGGATACGTCGTGTGCTCAGAGTACGGCACGGGCTTCACAAAGTAGAACCAGATCCCAACCGCCACGCCGCTATTGGTGAACTTCTGGTAGACGCCGCTATCCGGATTGCCGGCCGGGGCGTGTCGATGCGTCGAACGCATTGCCATGGAGTCGCCTGAGCATTGCCCATGTTCATGTACCGCATCCGCCACGGGCGCGTATCCGAGAGCGGATGGTTCGGGTTTCTATCCCAGAAGAGCACGGCACTATTCACGGAGCCGTTGGGCACATTGAACAGCTGAATCGCTGCATCCGCCGCCTCGCTGTAGGCAGTCGGCAGGTTGTAGACGCCACCGTTCGTCGTCAGGTTCGCAACGAAGTCGTTCCAGTAGGAGCCAGGAGACCAATGGGCACCGTTGATGCCGGAGTTTCCGTAGGCCCAGCCTGGAGGCTGGAGCTGGAAGTCGAAGATACCGTTCCTGTTGCCGGGTACAGTGTTGCCATCTGGCAGCCAGAAGAACTTGTCTTCTGATGCCACGTAGAACCACTGCAGGTTGTCATAGTCTGCGACCTTGGCAGCGCCCTGGCTCGGCTGCTGTGGCACGAGATACCCGATCTGCCCAGGTGCGATGCCAGCGAACACCTCCGTGCCGCAGTTGAAGTAGCGGACCGAATGCAGCCCTCCGGCTTGGCCGTCGCCGTGATCCGACCGGCCCCACATGACGAAACCACCACGCCGATCGAAGTGGCCCATGTTCCACAGGCCATAGCCCGCCTGAGGATTGAGCGTATCGAGCTTGATGTTCTCGACCTGTGTGATCGTCAGCGGGGTCGTGACGATCGCCTGCACGGTCACGACGAAGGGCTGGCTGTCGGCGGTCAGTACGCCGTCCGATACTCTCAGGCGGAACGAATAGGCCGCAGGGGTGACGCCGAGGTCGATCGAGACCTGGCCGGTGTTCTGATTCAACGCGAAGCCCGACGGTAGTGCGCCGATCGGCGTGAACGCCGGCGCATCCATGTCCAGATCGGAGTAGTACGCACCGCAGTCGATCGTTCCACCGACGGTCCGAGTGAATGTCGGCAGAGGCGTCTGCCACACCGGCGCCCGGTTCAGGCCCTTCACGACGTTCACCGTGAACGGAGCGCTGACGCTGGATTCCCCTTGCGAATCGGTCGCCCGAACACGGACGGTCACGGAGCCCACAGGGGCGGTCGCAAGCGCCGTGATCACACCTGCAGGGCTGAGCGTCAGGTAGCTCGGCCACACCACGGCCTCGTCTCCCGAGCCTCCGGAGAAGGTCGAGAAACTGACCGCACCCTCGTCCGAGACGAAACCCGCAACGCTCGAGGTCGCCCCACCATATGCAACGGTGCGTGGATCGACAGGACTCCACTGTGGCGGTTGATTGACCGGAGTCGGCGTTAGTTTCGGGTAGATAAAGCGGAAGAAGGCCATCCGGGTAGCGGCTGCTCTGCTTTGTTCCTCTCTCGCGCGCGTGTACTGCTCCAGTAAATCTGGCTGGACGGCACGATTCGCGATGAGTCTCAATGTCCTGCACCCGCGCGCCTAGGGGGAAAATTCGGCCGGAATTTCGCCCCTAGGCGAGAGAAGTCCAAATGCGGAAGCTTGCTGTCCAACCCTGCGCATATTCGCGCGGGGGCATCGTGAAGGGACAGTCAAGATGGCAAAAGCAATTCTCCGGATACCTGCCGTTTGTAGCCGTATCGGGCTATCGCGCTCGAGCGTCTACGACAGGCTGAACCCGAGTTCCAAGAGCTTCGACCCGAGTTTCCCTAGGCCAATCTCAATTGGCCCTCGCTCAGTTGGATTTGTCGAAGAAGAAATCGACCGTTGGATAGACCAGCGAATCGAGCAGAGCCGTTTGGCAGCGTGAGGTGCGCCTATGACCCTTACCATGCCGAGCCATCAAGGGCGAATCGCTGCCGGACCATCCGATAGAGAAAAAGCCGCGAGCGGGGGCAACGCGGCTTTGAAGAGTACTGCAAGCGAACCGAACGATAGCACAGCCGCGACAGGGCGAGAGGGCAAAGAAGCGTGGCTGGAGGAGCGCTCTGCGCTCTGCACTCACCACGTCCCCAGCTTCGCCCACGTGATGCCGTTTCCGGCCCGCCGGAAACGGAGGGATGCATCATGAGTCTTACTCCGATCCGCGGCGGGCGGGATACGGTCACTTCGACCTCCCAGGCAGCCTACCGGCGGCGCCCCCCATTCTGGTTTTCCTTCAACGTCGAGTTGTTCGAGGAGAAGACGTTCGACTTGGGCCCCGTCGAAACCAGCGCCTACGTGCGGCTCCTCGTGGCGTACTGGCGCAATCAGGGGCCGCTCCCCGACAACGATGAGCTGCTCGCTCGGCTCGCACGCCTGGATGAGCGTTGCTGGAGCAAGGTACGCCCGATCATTGCGTCGAAGTTCGACGTTGTGTGGGTCGATCTTCGGATGGAAGAGCAGATCGCGGCCGCCAGAGACCGCTCCGACCGCAACCGCCGCAACCGTGCAGGAGGCCGAGTATGACCGACCACTCGACCAACGCACCGTGCTACGAATCGTCCCACGGCTCGTGCAACCAGTCGTCACACGATACGTCCATCGAGCGCCGCGACGAATCGTGCAACCAGTCGTCGACGAGTCGTTCCACGAATCGTCCGACATACCTCCAACCTCCAACCTCCAACCAAACCCTAGAACCCCTTCCTAGCCAGAAGAACGGATCTACCCAGGTTAGATATTCCAGAGAGGGGAGGATGATGGCATGAGTGTGATCGAGACAGCAGCGGTCGTCCTGCAGCTGACCCAGCACCCTCTCTCGGCTGCCTTTCCCGCGATGTCGGACGATGAGTTCGATTCCTTGGCTGAGGATATCCGCCGCAACGGACAGCGCGAAGCCGGGATCACCTACCAAGGTGCCGTCCTCGATGGCTGGCATCGGTATCGGGCCTGTGTGCAGGCCGGCATCGGGTTCCAGGCGCGTGAGTTCGATGGCGAGGATCCGGTTGCCTTCGTGCTCAGCCGCAATCTCCATCGGCGCCACCTCACCGCCTCGCAGCGTGCGGCCGCGGTCGTTCGGTGCTCGGAATGGCGCGAAGTTGGACGACCGGGAAATTGCGCACCCGGTGCGCAATTAACTGCGGATGCGATGGCCGACACCGCGCACGTCTCCCGTAGGACCATCGTTCAAGCGAAGGCAGCGCAGCAGGCTGGACTGGGCGATGCGTTGGTTGAGGGCAAGGTTTCTGCCAAGCAGGCGGCAGAACTCGCCAAGCTTCCCGAGAGCGAGCGTGAACGAGCACTTGAGCACCCGAAGCCTAGGTCACCGCAGTTCGCCAAGGCCCACGATGTGGGCGAGCTGCAGCTGAAGGTCGAGCAGCTGGAAGCGGACAACGCAGAGCTGCGAGAGCGCATGGCGGAATTGGCCGACCAGCTCAAGGAGACGCTCGAAGACAACGCGAGCATGGTCAAGGTGTTCGAGGCCAACGATAAGTTGGCCGAAGCGGTGGGCGAGATCCGGCGGCTGATGGAGATCAAGCGTGTCCTCGAGGAGCGCATCCGCGGACTGCAGAACGAGCGCAATGCTGCCATCCGCTTGGCCAAGGCCGCACAACGTGCGGCAGGAGGGCGTTGATGAGACTCTATGGCAACGCTAGCTTCCCACCTCCGCGCCCATTCCAAGACGCGGCTCATGAGCAACTCAGGCAGGGCATTCGAGGAGGACATCGATGCCAGATGCTGATGGCGCCGACCGGGGCCGGCAAGACATACCTCGGGCTTCGGGTGATCCATGAGGCATTGGAGCGCGGCAAGCGAGCGATCTTTGTATGCGATCGCACCACGCTCATCGACCAGACCTCGGCAACCGCCGACCGGTACGGCCTGTCGGACCACGGGGTCATCCAGGCAAACCACTGGCGCCTTCGGTCATACGAGCGCTTTCAGATCGCCTCCGCGCAGACCCTCGCACGCCGCAAGTGGCCGGAAGCCGATGTGATCGTCGTCGACGAGGCACACACGCAGCTCCGAGCCTGGACGGAACACATCGCATCGTGCAAAGCGGCGGTTGTGGGACTGAGTGCGACCCCGTTCGCTCCTGGCTTGGGTCGCCTGTTCAGCAACTTGGTGAACGCCGCAACGATGCGCCAGCTCATCGCGGACGAGATCCTTGTGCCGCTAAGGGTGCTCAGCTGCACGCCGGCGAATATGGAAGGGGCCGCCACCTTTGGCGGTGAGTGGACCGACACTGCTGCGGAGGAGCGCGGCATGGAGATTGTCGGCGATGTGGTGTCCGAATGGATCAAGTTCGCCGAGAACCGAAAGACGATCGTATTCGGCGCGACTATCAAGCACTGCGAGGAGCTCGCTCGGCAGTTCACGGAAGCAGGTGTGGCCGCTGCCGTATTCACGTCGGGGACTACCGATGCGCAGCGCGAGCGGCTCCTGGCTGACTACCGAGGACACGACTCGGCGTTGCGGGTGCTGACATCGGTCGAGGCGTTGGCGAAGGGGTTCGACGTTCCGGATGTGTCTTGTGTGGTGGACTGCCGGCCACTTCGAAAGAGCCTTTCCACGGCGATCCAGATGTGGGGCCGCGGGTTGCGGGCATCGCATGCCACGAGCAAGCGTGACTGCCTGCTGCTCGATCACTCCGGCAACATCGTGCGCTTCCGCAAGGACTTCGAAGCCACCTTCCACGACGGATTGAGTGCGCTCGATGCCGGCGAGAAGCTCAACAAGACAATCCGTCGTGATGAGAAGGAGCAACCCAAGTCCGCTTGCCCGAGTTGCGGCTACCAGCCATTCTACGAGCGCTGCATGGGCTGCGGTTTCGAACGAAAGCTTCAGTCGCTGATCGAGCACCTGCCCGGCGAGATGCGCGAGATCCGCATCGGATCGACCAAGTACGCGGACGATGCGCGCCACCTGTGGGAGCAGGCGTGCACCTACGCGCGAACCTACAGTCAGCCCGAGAAGCAGCAAGGCAGAGCGGCTCACATCTACCGCGAGATCGCTGGATCGTGGCCGCCTCGCGGATGGCAGCTTGATACGACTCCGGATGTGCAGATCAGCCGGGCGGTTCTGAACAAGATCAAGGCTGCCAACATCGCCTTCTCGAAGCGACGGGAGGCGGCGTGATCGACGTGACGCAAGCCGTTGTCGGCCGCTGGCCGGGTGTGCTGCTCGCGTTGGGCGTCGACGAGAAGTATCTGCGTAACCGCCACGGTCCCTGTCCTGCCTGCGGTGGCAAGGACCGCTATCGGTTCGACGATCGGGAGGGACGGGGGACTTGGTTCTGCAACAACTGCGGTGCCGGTGATGGCTTCGCGCTCCTCGAACGGGTCAAAGGCGTTCCATTCAAGGAGGCTGCCCAACTGGTCAGGGGTGTTCTCGGCAGCGTACAGATAAGCGCCAGGCCGAGGCACGCAGAACGCGATGAGCGTGCAGCAATGCGAGCCATGTGGGCGGAATCTCGGCCCGTGCATCACGGAGACGAGGTCGACCGCTACTTGGCTGGACGTGGATTGCGGATGACCGACTACCCCTCCACGTTGCGCTGCCACCCTGGCCTGCCCTACTACGACGAAGGTACAGTCATCGGCCGCTTCTCATGTATGTTGGCGATGGTGGTCAACGCCGAGAACAAGCCGATTGCGATCCATCGAACCTATCTGCAGGACGGCAGGAAGGCGCCTGTGGAATCACCGAGGAAGGTGATCGGGAAGCTGGGCACGAGTGCCGTCGTGCGCCTTCAGGAGCCGCAGGGACGGCTCGCTGTGGCGGAAGGCATCGAGACGGCCTTGACGGTTCACAAGCGCTTCGGTATGCGCGTATGGGCATGCATCAACGCGAACATGCTAGAGGCCTTCCGATGGCCTACAGGCGTTTCGCTCGACATCTTTGGGGACAACGATGAGAGCTACACCGGCCAGCGAGCGGCGTTCACGTTGGCCTACCGGGCTAGGATGGCCGGAATACAGACACATGTACACATTCCCAATCAGCCAGGCCACGATTGGGCAGATGAAGTCTCTAGGGAGGGGACGAGTGATAGGACAATCTGAGATATCCGAGTACCTACCTCACGAGGTCGAGGCAGTCAGGCGGCGGCTTCGCGACTGGCTCAAGACAGTCGAGCGTTGGCCCGGCGTCACGTTTCCAGGGCTAAGGGATGGAGACCAAGTAGCACGGGACTTCGTTGCACTTGTCCGCAAGTTAGTCGACGAGATGTCACGTGAAGACATTGCAGAAAAGAGTAAGTGATTTGGAGACAGCTGGTGGTCAATGCCACTACGTCGCCTATGTTCTCGTTCTTGGTCCAGATGGCACATTTCATCCAAAGGATGAGTTCGTGCCGGTTGGTGCGATTCCAATCCCAGTCGTTGAGCGAGATCCGCTGGAACCAATGTGCGATCGGCCATCGGAGTGAAGGGCAATACTGCATGAGACAAGTGATCAAGGCATTGGAGAAACGTATCAGCGCCCTCGAGGTCGGCCAAACTTCGCAATGCTACGTGGCAGTTCGAAATCAAGACGGAACCCTGCGTCCGCGGAACCCGGGACAAGTGCTCGCTCCGAGGTTTGCCGAGCTACCTGACGTCATGACAGTCGAGGATTGGAAGGCGACCTATTGTAGGCTTCCGTCCTGATCTGAACAGTCCGGGAGCAGCATGCGATTCACCAAAGGCAAGTCCGGCAACCCCGGCGGCCGCCCCAAGGGCATTCAGGATAAGCGCACGGCGCTACGGACGATGTTCGAGCCGCACGCAGAAGACTTGGTCAAGAAGGCGATCGAGATGGGTCTGGCCGGCGATGGCGCTACCCTTCGGGCGTGTTTGGATCGGATTTGCCCCCCGATCAAGGCGAGGGGTGAGCCGGTACAGATCGGGAAGCTGAAGGGAACCCTGGCCGAGCAGGGACGGACCGTTGTTGAGGCCCTAGGAGACGGAAGGCTTACTCCCGATGAGGCTTCTACGATTCTCCAGGCGCTTGTTGCACACGCTCGGATTGTCGAGGTGGACGAGCTCGAGAAGCGAGTCAGGGCGCTTGAGGAGAGGCGCGTGTAAAAGAGATGGCGGACAGGCTTCCAAGAGAGGCACTACGATCGACACGACTACATCCCCGAGAAGGCAGCCGCCCTCGCGAAGTGGGAATCTCACCTTGGCGAAATCGCCGAAGGGAAATCCGTGAAGGTGATCCGCGGCAGATTCGGGCACACGGCAGGGCGGTCTTAGAGCGAGTCCACCGGGACGCAGCTCGCTTCTCGTTTGCTAAGCGGATAGCCCGCCCTGCGCACATGTTGCGTTCCACAGCTTACGGAAGCCGTCGCCATCAGACGCAAAGGCCCACGACAGTCCCAACGGGACCCCTCCGGGTTGCGCTGTACGTCTCGCATCTCCACCCGACAAGCATTGGCGCGGGTTTCCGGGCAATTCGAAAAATCTGCCTTCGGAAACACTACCGGGACACTACTACCGCCCTTGTGTGCCACGCCCGGCGCGCCGGTATCATCTCACGCGCGGCGCCTCGCTGAGACCCCGGACTCGTTAGAGGATTCATAAATCGTGGCAATTAAACTGGCCGATGCCTTCAGGCTTTGGGGGCGTGCAGGCGCTCGCTGCAGCATCTGTCGAACGCAGCTTACTCCGCTCTCCATCGATGGGGTTCTAGGGGAGATGGCCCACATCGCTGCGCGATCCGACAATGGACCACGCGCCAATTCATCGATGTCAATCACGGAGCGGGATGCCTACAACAATCTAATTCTCCTTTGTCCTACTCATCATACTGAGATCGACCGCGATGTAGTTGGCTATGGGATTGAACGTCTGCAACAGATTAAGCGAGAGCATGAGTATTGGGTTGACGATCAAATCGAGAGGGGTCTGATTAAGCCCTACGCCCAAGACGTAGAAGCATTTCGAGACGAACGCCTTGCGTATTGGCGTGACACGGCACCACGATCCTGGTGTTACGTCGCAATTACCCCTCTGACTCTAACCAAGGATGCGATTGACCCTGTCTCGGTTAGGGTGCGCGATCACCTTGCCCGTGTGACCTTGCCCAGCGAATTGCGGCTGGGAAGCAGTTCAATCAATCAATATCATATTGAGCCGTCGAGTAACGGCATCGTGGTGGAAGATTTCAGGCGTATCAATGAGGGCGTGGGCTATCGCATAGAGGTATTTAGGACCGGACATGCCGAAATCTCAATTTGTCTCAGGCGGCCCATTGAATGGGCGTCCGACGGACTTCGTGCCCCCAGTTCCGAACACCTTCTCTCGTCCGGAAGGCATAGACTCCAACGGCCCGAGGGTCTGTTGTCCTACTTCTACCTTGCCGTAGCTACTTCTTTTCAGGTCGCCACATTGTTGTCTGCATGGCGAGATTTAGCGCTGCCGTTTCGAGACATGATCTATACAGTGGCAGTAGTGACTAACGCGCGCCTTGGGCTACACGTACACCTTTCCTCGGAAGATTTCATTGGAAGGCCGCTGGAGACGCAGGGCGCCTCATTTGAAACAGTCATTAACGTAGTGGATAGTCCTGACGATGTCCATTTCATAGCCCTTCAGAGGTTGACAAACGCTTTTGGTCTAGTGCTGCCTGCACTACGAGATGCCAATGGCAGATTCGCGATGCCGATGCCGCTATCGGCGATTCGATCTTGATCTATTGACTCGGGCGGGACGCTACCGTCCTGCGCGAATGTCCCCCTGACGCCCCACTGCAAGGGCCGATGCCGCCCCCCTGTAGCCCGCCGCGGGCGGTGGTAGAGTCGCGCCGCGTGGAGGCAACCAAAGGGCGAGCCATGAAAACGAGTTTTGTTGCCTACATCGACGAGTCCGGAGACGAGGGCTTTACTTTCCATCAGGACGGCTCTGGCAGTTCTCGCTGGTTTCTCCTTTCGGCGACTGTTTTCAGAAGATCAAACGAACCATCTGGGGTTTCGGCGCTCAAGGCTGCGCGGCAAACGCTGGGATGGGAGACAAAGAAGCCATTTCACTTCACCAACATGAAGCATGAGCAGCGGCTGGTTCTGCTCCACCGTATTGCACTGCTCCCCGCCAGAACGGTCACTGTGATCAGCTACAAGCCGGACATTCTGGACATCGAGCGCTACCAAGCGAACAAGTGCCTCCTATACCGCTACTTGACGAGGCTCCTCATCGAACGCGTGTCCTGGCTATGTCGAGATCACTACAAGGCTGGCGAAGGAGATGGGGTTGTAGATCTCATCTTCTCCGATCGGGCTTCGATGTCCTACGACGACATTAGGGATTACATCGGCATGCTGAAACAGCAATCAGAGGCGGGCGCTGCGACTGTCAACATTCATTGGCCTGTTATCAATATCCAGAACCTTCGTGCTATTGCCCATTCGCACTTAGCGGGCCTTCAGATCGCTGACGCGGTTGCTACGAGCTACTTGTATGGGATGAGGCTTAGCAGGCTCAACGTCGCGGACCCGAGCTATATGCGTCTGCTGCGTCCCAAGGCATACAAATATCGCGGCAACTGCTTCGGCTACGGTGTCAAGTTCCTGTCGTCTCTTGAAGACCTTAAGAACAGAATGCCTCATTTACATGAGACATTCGATGGTTGGTGACGGCCCCCAAGTTCGAGGATCCCACCCGTTGCGGGCTGCTGCCTTTCGGCAGCCTCTACAAATGTCTTGCGCTCGGCCGTCAAATATAATGTTACTCGCTCAGCGTATTCTTGTCTCTGCGGCAGTTTAAAGGCATCACGAGAGGCTTTGAAACCGGCGCCCTGCAGCCGCCGGCCGCCCGCGCGAGGTGTACGCTGCCCAGCCAGTTGGGTTTGAGCCGCATGACGTGGCATGCAGGCATGTAGTCGATACGGCAAAGGGGCCGGCACATGACACATGCAGCGCAGGCAGAACGCCATCTCGAGCAACCATCCGCTCACGACACCAGCCAGCCCAGGCTCGACGTCGCTCGATCCGCCACCTTCGCATTGGACATGCACTGGAAGTCGGTGACGAGCATGGACCAGGTGATCGGCATGCTGTCGCTGGCCAGGGAGAGCTTGCCGACCGAATGCAAGGCGGTAAGTGAAGCGCTGCAGGCAGCGGCGGCGCTGCTCTACCTCACCCACAGAGAACTCAACGAGCTCCGCCGGCAGCTGATCGTCAGGATGCATGAGGTTAACAGTGCAGCTCAATGGCGCCTTGATGACTATATGGGAGCGTGAGGATTACGCGATGAACTCTGAGCTATCGCTATGGCTTGCAACGCAAGGGCACAGAATGCTGGTCCAGCGCCCGGAGGCATTTGAGCTCCGACTTACCATGAAGCGGTTCTGGTGCTTCATCGTAATAGTAATGTGTTCCCTCGCGATTGAGCCAGCCTATTCACTTTCCGGAAATGAGTACCGTCGGCTGACAGAAGTGCAAAAGTTGGCGTGGACCGTTGGAGTCCTCGAAGGAATATTGGCCGTTCAGGTTATCGAAGGGCGGAAGCACCCGGAGCTTGTGGAATGCCTCAAGGATCTAGAGCGAGAACAGATCCGAGCAATATTCGAGAAGGTGTTAGAGAACGACCCTGAGCGTTGGCACTTCCCCGCGTCTTACTCGTTCTACTTTGCGTTTCGAACGTATTGCCAGCTGGACTGAGTTAATACCTGTCGTTCGCTTTCTCGCAATAGCCGTTAAACGAGATCCGCGACCGTACCAAGCAAGCCATAACTGGGGACTGTAGCGGGGACTAAATTTGGAATTTAGCCACTGATATGGCGGTTTGGTTGGCATAACCAATTGTTTTAATTGGTGGCCAAGGGCGGAATCGAACCACCGACACAAGGATTTTCAGTCCTCTGCTCTACCAACTGAGCTACTTGGCCTTACTGAACTGACCGGACTGCTCGATCGGGCTCTCCTGGAGCAGGAGAGCCGCGCGCGAGGCGGGTCCGGCCGGCGAAAGTCGCGCATTATAGCCGGTCGAGGAGGTTTTGCGAACGCGCTGAAGCGGCGGTAGATCGCCTTGCATGCCCGTCGATCAAACGCAAACCCTCAAGTAAACGGGGCGGCCTGCCCGGCCGCCCCGTTCGTCGACTACCGATCTACGAATGGCGTCCTAGTGCGCCACCGCCTGCTCGGCGTGGATGCCGGTGTTCTGGCGCACGTACAGCTCGTCCCACATCTCTTCGGACTTGCGGTCACGCCACAACAGCGAGCCGATGACTACGCACAGGAAGCCGAGCGGAATCGAGTACAGCCCCGGGTTGCGCAGCTCGATGAGCGGCTTCTCCAGCCCGACCAGGCTGGTCTCCTGTCCTGCGAAACGCTCGATGACGCCCTGCGCTGCAGTCAGGTCGGCACGCGCCTTGGTCAGGTCCGTCTCCAGTTTGGCCCTGGCCGCATCATCGGCAGCAATCGTGAGATCGCTTTCGAGCTGCGCGATCTTCGGCGTCACACCCTCGATGACCTTCTCCGCCTTGGCACGCTCGGCCTTGGGGTAAGTCATGTTCGGCGAGACCATCACCAGCGCGATGGCGGAAAACGCACCCACCAGCATCCCCAGCACGATGCCACCGGTATTGCAGCGCTTCCAGTACAGGGTCAGCAGCACGCACGGCAGATTGCTCGAGGCCGCAACCGCGAAGGCCAGCGCCACCAGGTGCGCGACGTTCTGTCCCCGGGCAGCGATGCCGATGAGGATCGCGGCGGCACCGACGATCAGTGCCGAGACGCGTGCGGCGCGCACTTCCTGCTCCTGCGTCGCGTGCTCGCCCTTGATCACGCCCACCCAGATGTCGTGCGACATGGCCGAGGCCGAGGCCAGCACCAGACCGGCGACCACGGCGACGATGGTGGCGAACGCGACCGCGGCGACAAAGGCCAGGAACAGGTTGCCGAGCATCGATTCCGCGCCGCCGCCGATGAACTGCGCGAGCAGCGGTCCGGCCATGTTGCCGCCCCGGTCGATGGCCGTGATCTGCGCCGCGCCGACGTTGATCGCCGCACCGTTGCCGATGAACAGGGTCAGCACGTAGAACCCGCCGATGATCGCCATCGCCCATATCACCGACACGCGTGCCTGCTGCGCACTGGGCACGGTGAAGAAGCGCATCAGGATGTGCGGCATGCCCGCAGTGCCCAGCACCAGCGCCATGCCGAGCGAGATCTGGTCGATCGGGTTCTTCAGATACAGCCCCGGTTCCAGGAAGCGCTGGCCGAGCTGCTCTGGCGTCATGTTCGTGGCGGCATCGCCGAGCAGCTGTGCCACCTGCGCCTGCACCTTGGCGTCGCCCACCACCGCCTGCAGGAAGCCGGGCAGGCTGAAGCCGTACGGCGCCCAGGTGAAGAACACCAGCAGAATCGACGCAGCAACCAGCAGCACGGCCTTGATGATCTGCACGTAGGTCGTGGCCACCATGCCGCCGAACACCACGTAGGCGAGCATGAGCACGCCCACCGTGATCACCGAGATCTCGTAGTCGATGCCGATGAGCGTCTTCACGAGCACGCCGCCGCCCACCATCTGGGCCGTGAGGTAGAAGGTGGACACGGTGATGGTCGAGATCGCCATGAACGTGCGCACCGTCTTCGGGTCGTTGCGGAAGGCAAGGATGTCGGCCATCGTGTACTTGCCGATGTTGCGGCAGGGCTCGGCGATCACGAGCAGCACCGTGATGTAGGCCACGAGCCAGCCCACCGAGTACATGAAGCCGTCGTAGCCGTTGAGCGAGATGAGGCCCGCGATGCCGAGGAACGACGCCGCGGAGAGGTAGTCGCCCGCGATGGCCCAGCCGTTCTGCAGCCCCGAGATGCCGCCGCCGGCGGCGTAGAAGTCGGCGGCCGTCTTGGTGCGCTTGGCGGCGAGGTAGGTGATGTACATCGTGATGCCGATGATGGCCGAGAACACCAGCACGGCCAGCCAGCCGAAGCGCTCCGGCACGGCGCCGCCCTTGAAGATGGCATGCGCATCGGAACTGACGAGGGCGATGCCTGCAGCCAGCAGCGCACCGAACAGTTGGCCCGGCTTCATTGTGCGCCTCTCATGCTGCTGGCCTGGCGCACGATCTGTTCGGCCATGGGATCGAAGGTGCGGCTCGCCACCCGCGCATAGACGTAGGCGATCAGCCAGGCGACGACGAATTCGGACAGCGCGAACAGGATGCCGACGTTCACCGGCCCCCAGACCTTGATCCTGAATATGTCGGTGAAGTACGCTGCGCCGATCGGCAGCAGAAAGTAGTAGATCACCGAGAAGATCATCAGCGACCACAAGAAGCGGCTCTTGCGCCGATGCAGCTCCTGAAACTGCGGGTGCGCATCGATGCTCCGCCAGTCCATCGCTTGTGCCATTTATGGTCCTCCCCAGACCGTTGGTGTATTTTTTCCAGGCACGGCGCCGGCAGCATGCGCGCCGCGCCGCCAGCTTACCCTACCTTGCGCGCCTAATCCTCGCCAACTCGACGTCCGAACGCAACTCCCGCATGC
>JAHCIE010000179.1 GCA_026129385.1 Anaerolineae bacterium | reverse complement strand
CCACTGCTGCTGGTGGCCGATGAGCTTCGCAAGGCATGGCTGCGCCGCCGCGACCGGCGGCCCGCCAGGGAGGTATGAGATGCGCGCCATCATTATCGGCTGCGGGCGCATGGGGTCAGGGCTGGCCGAAACCCTGGCCCGCCGCGGCTTTCAGATTACCCTCGTCGATGCCGACGCCACGGCCTTCGAGCGACTGGGCGCTAGCCTCAAGGTCCAGCGCATCGTCGGCGTCGGTTTCGACCGCGACGTGTTGCTAGAGGCGGGCGTGGAGCGCGCCGACGCCCTGGCCGCCGTCACCGCCAGTGACGATGTGAACATCGTGACGGCTCGCCTGGCTCGCCACATCTTCCACGTCCCGCGCGTCGTGGCGCGGGTGTACGATCCGCGCAAGGCCGCCATCTATCACAAGCTGGGCTTGCAGACCGTCTCCACCACCGCCTGGGGTATCCAGCGCATGATGGAGTTGCTGAGCTTCTCCCACCTGGACGTGATCGCCAGCCTGGGCAGCGGCGAGGTCGACGTCCTGGAACTGGAAGTTCCGGCTCTGCTAGTGGGCCGCACGGTCAACGACCTGACGGTGCCGGGCGAGGCCCACGTCATCGCCATCACCCGCCAGGGGCGGACGTTCCTGCCCACCCTGGGGACCGTGTTCCAGGCGGGCGACCTGGTCCACCTGGCGGCGAGCGGCGAGAACCACCGCCTGGCCGCGCTGCTTGGCTGAGGAGGAAGCCATGAACGTGCTGATCGTTGGCGGGGGGAAGGTAGGCCAGGGGCTGGCCGAAACGCTTGTCCGCGACGGCCACAGCGTCACAGTCATCGAGAATCGCGCGGAGCAGGTGGCGACCCTGCGCCACGACCTGACGGGGCTGACTGTCGTGGTAGGCAGCGGGACCGACCCGGCCGCGCTCGAAGCAGCCGGGGTGCGCCAGGCGCACGTCGTCGCTGCCGTCACCGGGGCGGACGAGACGAACCTGGTGGTGACGAACCTGGCCCGGCTAGAGTATCACGCCCCGCGCGTCATCGCCCGCGTCAACAACCCCAAGAATGCCTGGCTGTTCACGCCAGACATGGGTGTGGATGTGGCCGTCAATCAGGCCGCGCTAATAGCGAGCCTCATCGCCGAGCAGGCCGAGGAACGCATCGGCTAGTCGATCCTCACTCTGCGGTGCAGGTTCCCACGGAGTGGGGAACACCATGCCAGGCACACGCGCAGCGGATGGCCATATCCGCTGCCGTAATCTGCGAGTCACGGCCTCGCCGCGAGCTGCGCCGCCTCCAGCGTGACGACCGGGCGGCCGTCGGCGCGGGCGCGGAAGGTCACGCGCAGCGCGTCGCCCTGGTCCATAGTCGCGCCCAGCGGCGACAGGCTGACGGCGGTGTACAGCGCCACGCCGCGTTTGTCGTCCACCGCCTGCCGCGCCACGAAGCTCAGCCGCGGGTCGAACAGGTTGCCCGGCCCGACGGCAACGACCTCCAGGGCAGCCGGGTCGTAGCGCAGCGCGGCGTCGATACCCGCCAGCCCCTTCGCCCCCGTGACCCGCAGCACGGCGTCGAAGGTCTCGCCCGCCTTGATGTCGGCTGGCGCGTCGATAAGGGCGCGCGGCCGCGCTGCTCGCTTGAAAGGCGCGGCGAGGCCGAGGTCGGCCGCTGACCCCAGCGGCGTGTCCTTTGCCGCCGTCCAGCCCAGCGGCCCCACCCGGTCATAGCTGCCACCGACCAGCACCAGGTCGAACAGGTTTACCGCCCCATCCTCGTTCAGGTCAGCGCGCGCATCGCCAGGCGGCTGCGTGCCATAGTTCGCACCCACGATCACCAGGTCGCTCAGATTGACCCGGTTATCGCCCGTCGCGTCGCCGCCGAGCAATGTCGTCGGCGGCAGCAGCGCGCCCCCTGCCCCCAGCGTGACGCTCGTCTGGCGGCTGAGATACTTCGGGCGACTCGCTGCAACAGTATAGCTTCCGGGCGGTAAGGACAGGCTGAACGAGCCGTCCCCCTGGGTCGCAGTATTCACCGCGCCCGCCGCCACCAGGCTACCGGCGTGGGTCGCGCGGCCCTGGAGCATCACACGCCCGCTGAGCGGCTGCGCGCCCGGTGGCGGCGTCCCGCTCGGCGTCGGCGTGGCCGTGCGAGTGGCGGTCGGCGTGGCGGTGCGGGTTGGCGTGTGGGTCACGGTGGCCGTCGGCGTCGCGCCAACAATCACCTGCCCGTCGGTGAGGTTCGGCGCGCTCGCCTGCGCCGCCGTGTTGACGACCAGGGCGCGTTCCAGGTGGAGCGCACTACCGCCCGCCTGGAGGGCGCGCACGTGCAGGCGAGCCAGCGTCAGGTCACCCGTCAGGCCCGGCGGGTTACCGTCGGCTGTGCTGTACGCGCCGAAGGTGATGCGGCCAGGGCCGAGAACAGTATAGGTGACGTTAGGATCGACGCTAAGGGGCAGACTATACCAGGGGCGATTGGGCGAGGGCTGGCCGGCGCTCCCGACGATGCGCTCGACCGCATCGATGGCGACAATGGCGGGATCGAAGGCGAGGTCCACCTCGTAGCCGCCGATATCCTGGCCGCCCGTCAGCCGTAGGTCGATGAGCGTCGTCCCGCCGGGCGCGAGGTTAACGGGATTGGGCGAGAAACTCAAGCCAGGAGCGACAACCGCCGTAGCGGCGCGCCCCGTGACCAGGACAAGCGCAACGGCGAGAGCCACGACGAGGGCGGCGCGGTATCGCACGCGGACCTCCACAGGTGACAACAACGCGGTCCCCCCGGGACGGCCCTATTATACCACAGCCGTGGAAAGAGGCGGCTAGACAGAATGTACAGAATCAGAGTCTCATCATTATGTATATGCTGTTCATTCTGTCTACACTCTTCCTTCCTCACACCCGCGCGAGAATGTCCCGTAGCTGAGGCGCGATCTCCTGGAGGTCGGAGGGCAGCGCGTCGCCGCTCAGCAGGGCGTGGCCGAGGGACGACGCCTTGAGGTCGTAGAGGTCGCTGTCGAAGGCGTTCTTGAGCGGCACATCGGCCTGAATCTGGCCGTCGCGGAAGGTCACAACGCGCCGCGTGGCGCGAGCGACCTCGTGGTTGTGAGTGACGACGATGATGGTCGTGCCCTGGCTGCGGTTCAGCTGCGTCAGCAAGTCCATGATGTCCTGCGTCGTATGGGAGTCGAGCATCCCCGTCGGCTCGTCGGCCAGGACGATGGCCGGGCGGTTGACCAGAGCGCGGGCAATGGCGACGCGCTGCCGCTCGCCGCCCGACAGTTGGGCGGGCAGGAAGGTCATCCGCTCGCCAAGCCCCACCAGCCGCAGGATATCCTCGGCGCGACGGCGTCGCTCGCGGCCCCGCAGCGGCAGCTCGTAGGTCGGCGTCTCCACATTCTCCAGCGCCGTCAGCGTCGGGATCAGATTGTGGGTCTGAAAGATGAAGCCGATGGTCTCGCTACGGAAGCGGTCCAGGTCGCGCACCTTCGACAGCGGCGCACCGTCGATGATGACCTCCCCCGACGTGGGCCTGTCCAGCGCGCCGATCATGTTGAGCAGCGTTGATTTGCCTGACCCCGACGGTCCAACGACAGCAACGAATTCACCGGCGTGGACGCACAGGCTCACACCGTCCAACGCGCGCACCTGATAGCCGTTGCCATAGATCTTCGTCAGGTTCTGAGTCTCGACGATGATGGCTGGTAGGGTTGCGGTCTGCATGGTCATCCCCCATCTCCAATCCCGAATCTCTCACCTCTCACTCGTATCGCAGCGCCTCAATCGGCTGCATGCGCGTCGCTCGCCAGGCGGGGTACAGCGCACCGATGACACCCAGCACGGCGGCCAGCCCGACGACGGCAATGAACGCGGACGGCGTATAGGCAGGCGCGAGGAACGCGCCCATGCCAGGAATCAACACAAACAGGCTATTGAGGACTACACCGATGACGATGCCTGCCAGCGCGCTCAGCACAGCTAACGCCAGGGACTCGCCGACCACCATGCGCAGGATGCGGCGCCGGCGCCAGCCCACGGCCCGTAGCACGCCGATCTCCTGGGTGCGCTCAAACACGCTCATCAGCATCGCGTTCATCATTACGATGCCGCCAACTACGATCGTCAGCCCGATCAGAGCATTGAGGATCGTGGTCGTCGTCGCAAAGTCCTGGGTCCGGTCGAGCATCGCCGCCGCGCGGGTGAAGATAGCCTCCGGGTACTGCGCCTCCAGGGCCGCCGCCACGCCCTCGGCGCGGGACGGGTCGCGTAGCTTGACGGCCAGCAGCGATACCTTACGGTCCATGCCGAAACGCTCCTGGGCATCCTTGAGCAGCATCACGCCGCCCGCATCCTCGTAGGACACGCCGGTCTCATAGATGCCGACGATCTCGTAGCTGCTGCCCGCCAGCCGCATTTCGTCGCCGATGCCCTTCTTGAGACTATTGGCAGCGAAGCGACCCAGCATGATTTCCTTCGACCGCGCAACCGGGCGACCCTCGCGGACGCGATAGTGCTGCAACCAATCGTCAGCGGGGTCAACGCCAAAGATGAGGAAGTACATCAGTCCGGGCGCATTGGTGGTCGAGAACAGAATCTTGGACACGCCCTCCACCTCTGGCTGATTCAGCAGTCGGTCGGCCAGCCGCTCATCCAACTTAGACAGGGATAGATCTGACGCATTAGCCTGCTCGACCATCAGGTCAGCCTCGCCCGCGCCCGCCATCGCCATGAACGAGGCCTTCATGCCCTCGGTCATGGCGCTCAAGGCGAAGATGAAGCCAACGCCGATGCCGATGCCCACCACCGTCACCAACGTTCGGCCCGGACGGCGCACCAGATTGCGGAACGCCCCCAGGGGGAGATAGCGGGCCAGGAAGCGGCTGACGCGGCCCATGCTCGGCGCGCTGCCCCCCTCCTGGCGCATCGCCTCGACGGGGGCCAGGCGCGACGCCCGCCAGGCGGGATAGACGCCGCCCAGCCCGCCCAGCAGCAGGGCAATGACCAGCGCCTGCGCGAACATGTCGGGGCGAAACACGCCCTGCAACAGCGTCTCGACGGCGGGCGACAGCCGCACCAGCATGGTCAGGCCCACGCCGAGGGCGATACCGGCGACACCGCCGACCAGGGCCAGAACCAGCGCCTCGCCGAGAATCATCAGCACAATACGCCGCCGCCGCCAGCCGATAGCGCGCAACACGCCGATCTCGCGGGTGCGCTCCATGACACTCATCAGCATCGTGTTCATCATACCCAGCCCGCCCACCAGCACGGCGAAGATGCCCAGGAACAGGCCGAAGGAGCGATAGATGTCCAGCATCTCGCTCGTCTTGGTCGCCTCGCCGGAGCGGGACGCCGCCAGGTCGGGCCACTTCGTTTCAATGCGCTGCTTCACCTCGTCGATGCGGCGCGGGTCCTTGACCTTGACGTTGAAGTAGTTGACCTTGCCCACCTTGTCGAAGGCGCGCTGGGCGTCCGCCAGGCTCATTACCGCGCCGCCATCCTCCAGACTGACGCCGGTCTCGTACAGACCGACGATGCGGTAGGTCGAGTCTTGCAGGCGGAAAGTATCCCCCACGCCCTTCTTGAAGTTGCGCGCCGCCACCTTGCCCAGCCACAACTGCCGACGCCCACTCAGCGGCTGGCCCTCGACCAGCTTGTAGTGGTCGAGGGTGAAGCTCTTGGGGTCTTCGCCCATGACAATGAAATAGGGCGCGTCCTGCATCTGCACGATGCCCGCCACCGTCCCCGTCACCTCATCGACGCCGGGCAGCGCCCGAATCTCACCGCCGATGTCGGCATCGACCACGCTCAGGAACGAGGCCAGCGCCTCCTTCTGCGTCACCATGATGTCGCCGCGCGTGTCGGCGAACACCTTGCCCATTCCACTGGCGAGACCCTCGCCAAAGGCCGACAGGGCCACCACAGCGGCCACACCGATGGCGATGCCCAGCATCGTCAGCAGCGTGCGTATCTTGCGACGCCAGAGGTTCTTGAGAATCATGACCCCGTCCAGACGCAACAGACCACCAGGCAGCGACCCAGGGGAGAATACGCCGCCTGGCAGCTCCCACGCATCAGAGTTTAGGTTCACCTAAATTACAGTATACGTGGCATGTAGTCCTTTGTCAAGTCCTCTGCTGCGCTTGGGCATGACGGTTGCCGCCCTGCCCCATTCGCGACCTATCTAGCCTCTGACCTCGCCATAGCCCACGATGCGGTTCGTCTTGTTGATGCCCGTCTGTCGCCAGCTACCGTCGTCGCCACGCTGGTAGCTGTACGTCGTCGTCTGGACATTGTTGCTCGTGTTGAAAGCGTCGCGCTTGAAGCCCCCCAACGCCTCCAGCGTCGTCACCACCGCCCGGTCGCCCTCAACGCGCACGTTGCGGACAACGCCTTCGTGGCTCGCCTCACGATAGGGATCGCGGCGAATGAAGATGACCCAGCCGGGCTGCGGCAGCGTCTCGGCCGCATGGAACTCGCGCTGGCGGCTGTTCACCATCCGCCTGACGTTCGTCCCCTTGAACCAACTCATGTGGGTTCCCACCCAGCGCACCGTCGCGGCATCCTTGTAGTTCTCCACAATGGGCACGCCAGCCGCGGCTGTGGCGTAGTTTACCACATCGGTGCAAACATAGTAGCCCTGAGCCGGGCCATCGCGCATGTTGCCATAAGCATACTTGCCGATGAGGTCGGCCGCGCCGGAGACAATCTTATCCCCCAGGGCCAGCGCCAGGGGCGCTGGGATACGCGGCGCGACGACAGGCGGGTCGGGTGGCGGCGCGGCCACCAGCGGCGGGATAACAGAGTCTGCTGGCGGCGCGGCC
>JAHCIE010000178.1 GCA_026129385.1 Anaerolineae bacterium | reverse complement strand
GCGCCGCCCACCGGGTCGCGAGGCCTACCCCGGCGATGTGTTCTACCTGCACTCGCGCCTGCTGGAGCGCGCCGCGCGCCTGAACGAAGAGCACGGCGGCGGGTCGCTGACGGCCCTGCCCATCATCGAGACCCAGGCGGGCGACGTATCGGCCTACATCCCGACCAACGTCATCTCCATTACCGACGGTCAGATCTTCCTGGAAAGTGACCTGTTCTACGCCGGTGTTCGCCCCGCTGTGAACACGGGTCTGTCGGTGTCACGGGTGGGCGGCGACGCCCAGACGCGCGGCATGAAGCAGGCCGTGGGTCGCCTCAAGAGCGAGCTATCCCAGTTCCGCGAGCTGGCCGCCTTTGCCCAGTTCGGCTCCGACCTGGACGCCGTTACCAAGCGGCAGTTGGATCGCGGCGTGCGTATCCAGGAAGTCCTGAAGCAACCCCAGTACCAGCCGCTGTCCATGGCCCAGGAGGTGTGCATCCTGTATGCCGTCAACAACGGCTATCTGGACAAAGTAGCGGTGGGGCATGTGGGCGCCTGGGAGGCCGACTTCCATCGCTTCGTGGAGCGCAACTATGCGGGGGTGCTGTCGAGTATCGAGTCGGAGAAGCGCCTGTTCGACCCGAAGATTGGGGCCGACGCCTCCCCGACTGTGCAGCAGTTGCGCGCGGCGCTCGATCAATTCAATGCGTCCTGGACGCCGCCTGTGTAAGGCGTAGAGCGTGGGGCGGGAAGCGTCGAGCGAGGTAGAGACGCGCAGGCGTGTGTCTCGTCGCTCCACGCTTGACGCTCCCCGCTCTACGAGGAGATACCGTGGCTAGCGCGCGCGAGATTCGACGCCGCATCCGCAGCGTCAAGAACATCAAGCAGATTACCAAGGCCATGGAGACCGTTGCGGCCTCCAAGATGCGGCGCGCCCAACAGCAGACACTCGCCACCCGCCCCTACGCTGAGAAGGCGCGCGAGGTACTTGGCTCGATTGCACGGCAGACTGCGCGCGGCGCAGTCCCCCACCCCCTGCTGCAACAGCGCGACCAGCGCAACGTAGCCCTCATTCTCATCACGGCTGATCGTGGCCTGGCGGGCAGCTTCAACTCGAATATGATTCGCGAGGCGTTGCGCTGGATGCGCGAGCAGAAAAGCAACGTCAGCGTGGTCGCTGTGGGCCGCAAGGGCCGCGACTTCATGCTGCGGGTGGGCCGCCCTATCCGCGCCGAGTTTGTCCCCGTGCCCGACCCGCCCACGCTGACGGCGGCGCTGCCCATCGCCCGCATCGCGATGGAGGACTTTCTCAAGGGCGATCTGGATGCGGTCTACCTGGGCTACACGGATTTTCAATCTACGCTGCGCCAGGTGCCAGTGATCCAGCAGTTGTTGCCGGTCGAACCGGTGTGGCTGGCCGACGAGCGGCGCGGCATGGTGGACTACATCTACGAGCCGAGCGCGGAGGATGTGTTAGCCTCGGTGCTGCCGCGCTTTACGGAGATGCTCGTCTATCAGGCGCTGCTCGAATCGGCGGCGAGCTTCTTCAGTGCGCAGATGGTTGCCATGCGTAACGCCAACGACGCCGCCGGTGAGTTGATCGATGACTTGACACTGACCTATAACAAGGCGCGCCAGGAGAGTATCACCCGCGAATTGCTGGATATTGCGGGCGGCTCGGCGGCGCTGGAGCAGGGACGGGCGCGGTAGGTGGCGCGCGGCTTGAGTGGCGCACAACCCCAGGCGGAGTGGAGGTAATCTATGGCAGTCGCCGAACCCAAGACCCAGGATCAGGCTCGCGACGTGATGGGCAAGGTCGTGCAGATTATTGGTTCCGTGGTGGACGCTGAGTTCCCTGAAGACCAGTTGCCCGAAATTTACGACGCGATTGAGATTATCAGCGATGACGGCCGCCGCGTCACGTGCGAGGTGCAGACACACCTGGGCCACAATGCGGTGCGCGCCGTTTCTATGACCACGACCGACGGCCTGCGGCGTGGTATGGATGCCGTCGCCACCGGCGGCCCCATCACCGTGCCCGTCGGCCCCTCTACCCTCGGCCGCGTCTTCGACGTGTTGGGCGCACCTATCGATGAGAAGGGGCCGGTCGAGGCCGAGACCTTCTACCCCATCCATCGACCCTCTCCGCCCCTGGTTGATCAGGTTACCAAGACCGAGGTCTTCGAGACGGGTCTCAAGGTCATCGACCTCATCGCGCCCTTCACGAAGGGCGGTAAGACGGGCGTGTTCGGCGGTGCGGGCGTGGGCAAGACAGTGACCATCGCCGAACTTATCCGCAACATCGCCGCCGTCCACTCCGGCTATTCGGTGTTCACGGGGGTGGGCGAACGAACCCGCGAGGGAACCGCACTGTACGGCGAAATGCACGAGTACGGCGTCATCGGCTCGACGGTCATGGTCTTCGGCCAGATGAACGAGCCGCCCGGCGCGCGCCTGCGGGTGGGGCTGACGGGCGTGACGATGGCGGAGTACTTCCGCGATGAGGGCCGCGACGTGCTGCTCTTCATCGACAACATCTTCCGCTTCGTGCAGGCCGGCTCCGAGGTGTCCGCCTTGCTGGGTCGTATGCCGAGCGCGGTGGGCTACCAGCCGACGCTGGCAACGGAGATGGGCGCGCTTCAGGAGCGCATCACCTCGACCAAGCGCGGCTCCATCACCTCGATGCAGGCCGTGTACGTGCCTGCCGACGATTACACCGACCCGGCTCCGGCGACGACCTTCGCTCACCTGGATGCAACCATCGCCCTGGAGCGGTCCATCTTCGAGCAGGGCATCTTCCCCGCCGTCGATCCCCTCGGCTCGACCAGCCGTATCCTGGACCCGCGCATCGTGGGCGATCTACACTATCAGGTGGCGCGCGGCTGCCAGCGCGTCCTTCAGCGTTACAAGGACTTGCAGGATATCATCGCCATCCTGGGCGTCGAGGAGTTGAGTGAGGACGACAAGCTCACCGTGGCTCGCGCCCGCAAGATTCAGCGGTTCCTGAGCCAGCCGATGTATGTGGCCGAGCGTTTCACGAACAAGGAAGGCCGCTACGTCAAGATCGAGGACACGGTCAAGGGCTTCAAGATGATTCTCGACGGCGAGTTGGACGACATCCCCGAACAGGCCTTCTATATGCAGGGCGGTATCGAGGATGTACAGAAGACTGCCGAGGAGCTACGCCAGGGCCGCTAGGGGAGTAACGTATGCCGATTCACCTGGAAGTGGTGGCCCCTGACCGCATCCTGTACAAGGATGACGTGGACATGGTCATCGTGCCGGGCGCCGAGGGCGAGATGGGCATCCTGCCTCGCCACGCCGCTTTGATGTCGGGCCTCAACTTCGGCGCGCTGGTCATCAAGAAGGCCAATGAGCCAGACCGTCACATCGCCATCGGTGGCGGCTTTGTTGAGGTGCGGCCAGACCGAGTCACAGTGCTGGCTGACAGCGCCGACCGCGTGGAAGAGATCGACATTGCCCAGGCGGAGGAGGCCCGCCGCCGCGCCCAGGAGGCGCTGGCGCGTGGCCTGGAACCGGTGGACGAGGAGCGCGCCCTGGCCGCCCTCAAGCGCGCCAAGCTCCAGTTGAAGCTGGCCGAGCGGCGGGGCGGGAGTCGGCGGCCAGTGAGCCCGTAGCCGCTGCGCGGGGTCAGTGGACGCTGGGGCGGGTGGGGTGTGCGGAGTAGCATCGCAGACCCCACCCGCCCCAACCTGATTTACCGGAGGGGGCCGTCGCCTACTTTTGACGCGAGGAACAGGCCTGGCTATACTTGCTGACTTGCTGGGCGGGGGCGAGTCGCGTCTTCGGCGGCGGCCCACCCTGCCTGTTCGCTGTCCGGCACGCTTTCGCAAGGATTGACGCATGCTTACGCGCTACATTGGCATCGATCTCGGCACAGTCAACGTCCTCGTCCACGAGCGAGGGCGCGGCATCGTGCTGAAGGAGCCGTCCGTCGTCGCTATCTCAGTCAACGACAACCGCATCGTCGCCGTCGGTCAAGAGGCGCTCGAAATGTTGGGCCGCACCCCGGACACCATCGAAGTGGCTCGCCCGCTCAAAGACGGTGTTATCGCCGACTACGTGGTAACCGAGGCGATGCTGCGCTACTTCATCCAGAAAGTCTGCGGGCGCATGCGCATCCGCAAGCCCGAAGTCATGATCTCGGTGCCGGTCGGCGTCACGTCGGTGGAGAGTCGCGCCGTCCATGACGCCGCCATCCAGGCCGGCGCGGGCGAGGCGTTTCTTATCCCGGAGCCGCTGGCCGCCGCCATCGGTGCGGGGCTGCCCGTCGCTACCCCGACGGGCAACATGGTCATCAACCTGGGCGGCGGCACCACCGAGGCGGCCATCGTGTCCGTCAACGGTATCGTGCAGTGGTCGTCGGTGCGCGTCGGTGGCAATAAGGTCGATGAAGCCATCGCCTCCTACGTGCGCCGCAAGTACAACCTGCTGGTCGGCGAGCGCACCGCCGAAGAGATCAAGATGACCATCGGCAGCGCGGTTCCGCTAGAAGACGAGTTGATCATGGAGGTGCGCGGTCGCGACCAGGTGGCGGGCCTGCCGCGTACCGTCAAGCTCACCTCTACCGAGGTGACGGAGGCGATGGCCGAGCCGCTGGCGGCGATCGTCGGCGCGGCCAAGGAAGTGTTGGAGAAGACGCCACCGGAGCTGGCCGCCGATGTCATCGACCGGGGCGCGGTGATGACGGGCGGCGGCGCGCTGCTGCGCAACCTCGACCGTCTGCTGACCGACGAGACCGGCATCGCGTTCTACCCGGCTGATGACCCCATCGGCTGCTGCGCGCGCGGCGCGGGCCGCGCCCTGGAACACTACGACATCCTCAAGCGCACCATGCGGCCAGTGTACTGAGTAGCGACCACGGACGACCGACCACCGACGACGGATCGGCCCGTGGTCGGTCGTCGCCGCGCCAGATTCGCCTTCCGGGGCGGGCCGTGCTATACTGTCGTGTCGAAATAAGCACTGATTCTTTGCGAGGTAACATCCCATGCGTGTGGTCCTCATTCAGGAAGTCCCGAACCTGGGCAAGGTCGGCGACATCAAAGATGTGGCGGACGGCTATGGCCGCAATTACCTGATTCCCAAGGGGCTGGCAATCCTGGCGACCTACGGCGCGGTCAAGAATGTCGAAGAGTTGCGCCGCGCCGAGGCCAAGAAGATGGCGCGCCGCGTGCAGGATGCCGAGTCCATCGCGACTGAGTTGAACCAGCTGAATCTGCACTTTACGGCGCGGGCGGGCGAAGAGGGGCGTCTGTACGGCTCTATCACCAACGCCGACATCGCCGAGGCCATTAAGGCCAAGACCGGGCACGATATCGACCGCCGCCGCATCGAGCTGGACGAGCCAATTCGCCACCTGGGCGAGCATACGGTCGAGGTGCGCCTGATCACCAACGTCTCGGCGCACGTCAAGGTAACCGTCGAGCCTGAGGGCGGCGTGGTGGCTGTGCCCGCCGAGGCCGCTACGCCGGTGGCCCCCGCGCAGCCCGAATAGCGGGGCACGGGAAGTCAGACGGCGCGGGCGACCCGCCAGCGTAAGAGGGATAGGGGCTGGCCCAGGCTTCAGGCCTGGGTTAGCCTTTTTTGATTCCACGCGGAACTAAACAGGCACGAGCGCGTCTTGGTAGTTGAAGATGCGATGGTAGCGGCAGGGTCTGCCTGCCCTCGGCGGTGCGACAACGGGCAGTTGCGCAGGGTCGCCCCTATCAGGAAGGAATCGTTGTGAGTCGTACGGTTCTCACTCGATGCATCATTGTGCTTGGCAGCCTTGCCGTGGCGTTCATCCTGCTGCGTGTGTCCAGCGCCGAGGGCGCGACTGGCTCCCCTCTTGAAGGCCCCAAGGTCCTCACCCTGCCCCTCTCCCAGGGAGAGAAGGGGCTGGCGGGCCTGTCTGGCCGCGTGACGGACGTGCTGACGGGCGCGCCTGTCGCCGCTGCCGTCGTGCGTGGGGGCGGTGCCGAAGCGCGATCGGCGGCTGACGGGGCCTACAGCCTGGCGCTGCCCCCCGGCCGCTACGACCTGGACGTCGAGGCGGCCGGCTACGTGGGCATGACGCTGCCGGGCGAGACCGTCGCGGATACGAGCCTGGCCCGCGACGTGGCGATGGTGCGCGAGAGCCTGTCCTCGGCCGAGCAGGCCCAGGTCCGTGAGCGGCTGCGCGCCGAGGGCGGCGTGGATGACACGGCCGCCAAGGCCGATGCCCTCACCATCGCCACAGCAGCGGACATCACCACCGCGCCCGCCACCATCCGCGTCCAGATGACCGACGGCAGTATCGTGGCCCTGGCGACGGATGACTATCTCAAGGGCGTCGTGCCCTTCGAGATCGGGCCTGGCTCACCGGCCGAGGCCCAGAAGGCCCAGGCCGTCGCCGCCCGCACCTACGCTGCCACCCATTGCCTGCCCGCGTCGGCGGGCGACCCGACCAAGTGCGAGCCGGGCCTCGACGCCAATGTGGACACGACGACGCGCACCCAGGTGTGGCGGCCGAGTCCGCGCTACGACTCGTCCAACCAGGCTGTGGACGCCACGAGCAATGTCGTGCTGCGCCAGGACGGCCGCCTGGCGACCGCGACGCTGTACTTCGCGCATACCGCCCTCGCGACGCGCAACAACGAGGACGTCTTCAATAGCGTGCCCTACAGCTACCTGCGTTCCGTCGCCTCGCCCGATCCCTTCGACCAGCGCTACGGCCACGGCGTGGGCATGAGCCAGGTGGGGGCGATGGTGCTGGCGTCGTGGGGCGCGGGCTACGCCGACATCCTGCGCCACTACTATACCGGTCTCGCCGTGGAGGCGGCGCCACCCGTCGCGGCGGCCCGACCGTCCACCGGCGTGGCCGCCGCGCCCG
>JAHCIE010000177.1 GCA_026129385.1 Anaerolineae bacterium | reverse complement strand
GCATCACTCTAGCGCCTGCCAGGCGGGAGGGCAGGCTAATTGGCGATAACCCATCACCGCCGTGGCCCATATCTCACGGCGCGCAGAGCAGCGGCGGCTACTGGACCCCAAGGAAGGGATGCGCCATGGCCATAACCCAAGAGTTGCGGCTCTCCCATGAGCACCTGTCCCGTGTCCTCGATCCGGCCAGCCTGCCATTCGAGACGACCGACGACGTCGCCCCCTTGAGCGAAGTTATCGGCCAGCCGCGCGCCCTCGACGCCATCGAGTTCGGCCTGGCCGTGGATGCGCCCGGCTACAACCTGTTCATGGCCGGCGCGCCCGGTTCAGGCCGAGAAAGCGCGATTCGCGCCACCCTCGAGCGCTACGCCCCCACCCGCCCCACCCCTTCGGACTGGGTCTACGTGTATAACTTCGCCGATCCGGATCGGCCGCATGCCATTGCCCTCGCCCCCGGCGAGGGCGCCCGGCTCGCAAAGGCGATGCAGAGCTTCGTTGCCGCCGCCCAGCGCGAAATCGTGCGCGCCTTCGAAACCGAAGACTACGTGCACCGCCAGCAAGAGATCATGGCCGAGCATGGCCGCCGCCGCGACACCCTCTTCAACGACCTCCAATCCTTTGCCCTGGAGCGAGGCTTCGCCCTCCAGCAGACACCCGTCGGCATCGCCAGCGTGCCCCTGGTAGATGGGCATCCCGTGTCCGTGCAGGAATTCGACCGGCTGCCGGCCGAGCAGAAAGCGGCCATTGAGGCGCATAGCGACGAACTCCAGACCCGCATCGGCGAGACCGTCCGCCAGGCGCATCAACTGGAACAGGAAACCGGTCAGCGGCTGCGCCAGCTGGATCAGGACGTGGCGATGTACGTCGTAGGCCCTCTGCTCGACGACCTGCGCGCAGCCTACGCGGATCGACCCCAGGTTCTCGCTTACCTGGAGGAGTTGCAGAAAGACCTGCCCGAGCACCTGGCCGATTTTCGACCGCCACGTGGCGACGCCGAGACACCCGCCGTGCTGGCCCAGGTAGAGATCGCCCAGCGCGAGGCCAGCCTCAAGCGCTACGAGGTCAACGTCTTCATCGACCACAGCCAGACGCACGGTGCGCCCGTCGTCTTCGAGACGAACCCCACCTACTACAACCTGGTAGGTCGCCTCGACTACCGGGCCAGCTTCGGCGCACTGGTAACGAGCTTCCAGCAGATCAAGCCCGGCGCGCTCCACCGCGCCAACGGCGGCTTCCTCGTCCTACGCGCGACAGACTTGCTGCGCGTTCCCTTCGCCTGGGATTCCCTCAAGCGCGCTCGGCTGAGCCACGCCGTCACCATTGAGAATCTGGGTGAACAGTACACCGCCCTGCCCACAGAGACACTCCGGCCCGAGCCGATCCCGCTGAGCCTGAAGATCATCCTCATCGGTCCCTTGCAGGTCTACCACTTGCTGTACGAACTGGACGAGGACTTCCAGGAATTGTTTAAGGTCAAGGCCGACTTCGCGCCCGAGATGGACTGGACCCAGGCGCAAGCCCTCAACTACGCCGCCTTTATCAGCGGTTGCGTGCGACAGGCCGGGTTGCTCCCCTTCTCAAGCGGCGCGGTCGCGCGCGTGGTGGAGTACGGCGCGCGCCTGCGCGAGGACAAGCGCAAGCTATCCACCCGCCTCCTCGACATCTCCGACATCGTGACCGAGGCGAGCTTCTGGGCGCGACGCGCCGACCAGCCTATCGTACGCACCGAGGACGTAGCGCAAGCCATTGCCAAGAAAGCGTATCGCTCCAATCTCGTCGAGGAGCGTATCCTGGAGATGATCGCCGACGGAACCATCCTTATCGATACCCGCGGCGCACGCGTCGGCCAGGTCAACGGTATCGCCATCCTCGACCTCGGTGACTATGCCTTCGGCAAGCCCTCACGCATCAGCGCCCGCATCTCCCTCGGCAACGGCTCGGTGCAGAGCATCGAGCGCGAGACGCATCTCTCCGGCGACCTGCACAGCAAGGGCGTGCTGATTCTGGCCGGCTACCTGCACGGGCAGTACGCGCAGGAGAATCCCCTACCCATCAGTGCAACCCTCACCTTCGAGCAATCCTACGACGAAGTGGATGGCGACTCCGCGGCGGCGGCTGAGCTGTATGCCTTGCTCTCAGCTCTGGCCGACGTTCCTATCCAGCAAGGCATCGCGGTCACTGGTTCTGTCAACCAGTTTGGCGAGGTGCAAGCCGTCGGCGGTGTGACGCGCAAGATCGAGGGCTACTTCGCCGTCTGCCAGGCCATTGGACTCACCGGGGAACAAGGTGTTATTATCCCGGCCGCCAATGTGCCCAACCTCATGCTCAAAGCCGAGGTCGTCGAGGCCGTACGTACCGGGCGATTCCATATCTGGGCCATTCGTAACGCCGATGACGGCATCGAGATTCTGACAGGCATCCCGGCCGGCGAGCGCAGCGCCGACGGTCGCTACCCTGAAAGCTCGGTTCACCGCCGCGCCGAAGACAACCTGCGCCACTACACCGCGCAAGCCAGGCGCGCCGACGACCGCCCACGCAAGGGCGACCGGCGCCGCCGCAGTGTCCGCGCCTAAGGAGGATCCGGATGCCCACGCTGTGGAACTACCGCTACGCACAACGCACCCAGCGCATGAGCAGCTCGGCGATTCGCGAGCTTCTCAAATTGACTGAGCAGCCCGACATGATCTCCTTCGGCGGCGGCATGCCCGCGCCCGAACTGTTCCCCGTCGCCGAGATCGCCGACGCGACGGCGCGGGTATTGCGCGATCACGGCGCTCAGGCCCTACAGTACAGCACCACCGAGGGCTATCGCCCCCTCCGCGAGTGGGTGTGCGAGACGGCCGGCCGCGCGGGGCTGCACGCCTCGCCCGACAACATCCTCATCACCACTGGATCACAGCAGGCGCTGGACTTGATCGGCAAAGTCTTCATCAATCCTGGTGACAGGCTGCTCGTCGAGAATCCTACCTACCTGGGCGCGATGCAGGCCTGGGCAACCTACGGCGCAGACTACGTCGCCGTAGACATGGACGACGACGGAATGATCACCGCCGGTCTGGAGGCCGCCTTCCGCGCTGCGCCCAAGTTCATCTACGCCCTGCCCAACTTCCAGAATCCGTCCGGCGTCACCCTGTCGCTGCCCCGCCGGCAGCAGATGGTCGACCTCGCCGAGCGATATGGCGTACCTATCGTCGAGGACGACCCCTACGGCCAACTGCGCTTTGAGGGCGAGCCGCTGCCCGCCATCGCCACCCTCGACAGCCTGGCGAATGACAGCCCGGCGACCTATGAGGGCAACGTCATCTATTTGAGCACCTTCTCCAAGATACTCGCGCCCGGCTTCCGCCTGGCGTGGGTCATCGCACCGCCCGAGGTGATTCGCAAGTTGGTCCAGGCCAAGCAAGGCGCAGATCTCCATTCGCCCAGCTTTACCCAACTGATCGCTTACGAGGTTGCCCGCACCGGGTTCATCGACGAGCATGTCAAGGTAATTCAGCGCGTATACCGTGAACGCCGGGATCTCATGCTGGCAGCCCTGGCTGCCCACTTCCCGCCGGAGGTACGCTGGACTCACCCCGGGGGCGGCTTATTCCTGTGGGTCACGCTACCCGAGGGGGTGGATGCCGCCGATGTGCTGCGCCGCGCCATCCATGAGAAAGTGGCATTCGTACCCGGCGCCCCCTTCCACCCACGAGGCGGGGGGGAGAACACCTTCCGCCTGAACTTCTCGATGATGCCGCCTGACAAGATCCAGACCGGCATCGCCCGCCTGGGGCGCGTGCTATCCGCGACCCTGGACACGCCTGGCATCGCCGCGCCATCCCTGGCGGTGACGCCGTGAGATGAGCGCTTACCGCCCCAGGGGTCGCATGGCTGCTGTAGCGACAGGGGGAGACATGTACAAGACTATCCTGGTTCCCCTAGACGGTTCGCCTGGACGGCGTCAGGCGCTGCCCTTCGCCAGCCAGATCGCTACGGCGACGGGGGCGCGAATCATCCTGATGCAAGCCGTGTATGCCCACGGTGAAGGAAGCGACGCCCTGGCCCAACAGCAGGCCCGCCTGACGCAGACCGCCCAGGCTTACCTCGAATCCATTGCCGCCACCTTGCGAGCAGACGGTATGGAAGTGCATCTAGCCACACCCACCGCCCGACCGGAGGATGCCATACCCCTGGAAATCGAGCTAGACAACGTGGACCTCGTGGTGATGACCACGCGCCCGCGCTCGCTCTTCGGTCGTTGGGTATTCGGGTCGGTGGCTGAGGCGGTTCTCTCGCGGGCGCGTACGCCCGTATTTCTGGCGCGTATTAGCGACGCGGAGGTGACAGTCGATCGCCCGCTGCATCAGACCTGTTTCCTAGTCCCGCTGGATGGCTCCCCCTTCGCTGAGGCCACGCTGCCCCATGCCATTGCCCTGGCGCGCGCCTTTGATAGTCGCCTTCGGCTCTTGCGCGTGGTGGTTCCTCCCAAAGGCTCGAGCCGGGGCCGTCTGTCGTCCGAGGAAGCCGCCGCCGCAGTGACACAGAGCGTCACCCGCGCCACCCAGTACCTCGAGACCGTCGCCGCCTCGCTGCGCGAGCTAGGGCTGACAATCGATATCGACGTACAGGTGGGCGAAGCTGCCGCCACCATTCTGGCCGAGAGCCGCGATTGCTCGGTGATTGTGATGAGTACCCACGGCCGCACCGGCCTGGCGAGACTAACCGCCGGCAGCGTGGCCATGGAGGTGTTGAAGCGAGGCGATCATCCCGTCCTCGTCGTCCGACCCAAGAGCTTGCGAACCAACGGATCACACAGTCATTCTGATGCTGACCCGATAATCATTCATTCATAAAGGAGCTTGATGATTATGTACAAGACAATTTTGGTTCCCCTGGACGGTTCCGCTACCAGCGAAATGGCGCTACCCATCGCCTCAGCACTGGCCCGATCGTTGGCGGCGCGCCTCGTGCTGACGGAAGCCGTGCGCGACGGCGGACGTAACGGCCCCGGCGCCGCCGCAAGTGACACTCGCGGAGTGGATGAGGCGGCCGCGTACCTCACCTCCCTGGCAGCCCGCCTGACCGACGAAGGCCTGGAAGTCGCCACAGCCACTCCCTACGGCAGCGCCGCCCACGGTATCCTCGACGAGATTGATACGCAAGGCGCCGACCTCGTCGTGATGACTACCCACGGCCGTTCTGGCTTCAGCCGTCTGCGCCATGGCTCCGTCGCCGAAACTGTCCTGACCCACAGCCCTGTCCCAGTGCTACTGGTGCGCGCTGATGAGTACATGACCCAACCCACCTTCGAGCGGACAAGCACCACGCTCCTGGTTCCCCTCGATGGCTCAGTCTTCGCCGAGGAAGCCATTCCCCCGGCCGTCGCCCTGGCCCAGGCTATCGACGCCACCATCGTGCTAGGTCACGTGCATGAGCCGCCGATGGTTCGCCACGACGATATCCTGACCGACAAGAGCCACGCGAAAACGAAACTCGAACGCGACCAGGCCGAGGTCGAAGCCTACATGGCGCAGATGAGTCAGCATGTCCGCGACCTGGGTCTTCGCGCGCGAACCGTGGTCCGCTCGGGCGACGTGGTGCAGGCGCTCCTCGAAGAATGCTGGACGACCGGCGCCTCGATCATCGTCATGGCGACTCACGGTCGCACCGGGCTGCAACGCGCCCTATACGGCAGCGTCGCCCTCGATATCCTGCGCCACGGCACACTGCCAGTTCTGCTAGTCCGGCCCTCCGATTTCGCCCGCGGCCGTCCCGCGCCCGCCGACATGGAGCCAGCCGGGGTGAGCGGCGTCGGCATGCGCCGCCGCTAGAGCGAGGGGGGCAACGGTATAGACCCCGCGCATCACAGGAGCATACATCGACTCTTAGTGTAGAATCGAGGCTCTGGCCATGGTGACGGATGTGTCAAACCCGCCGCAACCGCTGGCGGCTACCCTCCCTCTACCCGACGTGTATCAGGCCCTGGGATCGCAGCCCCAGGGCCTGACTGTTGATGAGGCCCAAAGGCGCCTCCAGGAGGTAGGCCCCAACGCCATTGCCGAGCTACGCGGCACACCACTCTGGGTGCGCTTCCTCGCCAATTTCACCCACCTGATGGCCCTACTGCTGTGGGTCGGCGGTCTGGTGGCCTTCATCGCTCAGCTACCCCAACTCGGCCTTGCCATCTGGCTGGTAAATGTCATCAATGGCGTCTTCAGCTTCTGGCAGGAGTTCAAAGCCGAACGCGCCACCGAAGCGCTGCGCCAGATGCTGGCCCCCTTCGCCCACGCGCTACGTGACGGCGAGGAGATCCGCCTACCGGCCGACCAGATCGTGCCGGGCGATGTGATTCTGCTGGCCGAAGGCGACCGGGTGCCGGCCGATGGGCGGCTCGTCGAGGAAGCAGAGCTGCGTATCGACCAGTCCACGCTAAGCGGCGAGGCGGCGCCCGTGCGCAAGACCGCCGAGGCCAGTCACCAGGATAGCGCGACGACGGTCGAGCAGCGCAATCTGGTCTTCGCCGGCACCAGCGTCGCGTCGGGAACAGGGCGCGCCGTCGTCACCGCGACCGGGATGCGCACCGAATTGGGCAAGATTGCCGGCTACACCCAGAGTCTGGCCGAGGAACCTAGCCCGCTCCAGCGCGAGATGGCGCGGATGACCAAGATTGTCACCGCGATCGCCATCTCGGTGGGCATCGTCTTCTTCGTCGCCGCGCTGACCCTGACGCCCGTCACCCTGGCCGAGGGTTTCATCTTCGCCCTGGGCATGATCGTCGCCTTCGTGCCCGAAGGCCTGCTGCCAACCGTCACCCTGTCCTTGGCGATCGGCGTGCAACGCATGGCGCGGCGGCACGCCCTGGTCAAGAAACTCTCGTCGGTCGAG
>JAHCIE010000176.1 GCA_026129385.1 Anaerolineae bacterium | reverse complement strand
ACCAAGGACCACGGGAATACGCCCGAATGCAGACCAATTGGTCCTCGGTCCTTCGTCCTTGGTCCTGACTGAGAACACTTGCACCAAGGAGCCACACCCATGTCCGCCAAGCCGACGGTCTTCAGCGGCATCCAGCCCAGCGGCAATCTGCACATCGGCAATTACCTGGGCGCGATCAAGAACTTCGCCGCTAACCAGGCCCAGTACCACAACTACTTCTGCGTCGTCGACCACCACGCCATCACCCTGCCCCAGGAGCCGGCCGCGCTGCGCCAGCAGACGCTGGAACTGGCGAACGCTTACCTGGCGGCGGGCCTCGACCCCACGGAAGTGACGCTCTTTGTCCAGTCCCACGTCTCCGAGCATACCGAGATGGGCTGGATGCTGAACACCTTCGTCTACTTCGGCGAGCTGAAGCGCATGACCCAGTTCAAGGAGAAGGCGGGCAAACGTCAGGAAGAGGTCAACGTCGGCATCTTCGACTACCCGGTGCTCATGGCCGCCGATATCGTCCTCTACGACGCCGACTTCGTGCCGGTCGGCGAGGACCAGCGCCAGCACGTTGAGCTGACGCGGGACATCGCCAACCGCGTCAACTACCGCCTGGGCGAGGGGACGCTGGTGGTGCCGGAGGCGCTCATCAAGAAGGAGGGCGCGCGCATCATGGGGCTGGACGACCCAACCAAGAAGATGAGCAAGAGTGCGACGACGCCGCGCAACTACATTGCCCTGCTCGACGACGCGGATACGATTCGCCAGAAGCTGCGCGCTGCCGTGACCGACTCCGGCGCCGACATTCGCGCCGGGGAGGACAAGCCCGCCGTCACCAACCTGCTCACCATCTACTCCCTGTTCGCCGACGTGCCCGTGCCTGTCCTCGAAGAGCGCTACGCGGGCAAGGGCTATGCCGACTTCAAGCGCGACCTGACCGATGTCGTCATCGACAGCCTGGCCCCGTTCCAGGCGCGGCTGCGCGAGCTGGATGCCAACCCCGACTACACCGCCGCCGTGCTCAAGGAGGGCGCCGAACGCGCCCGCGCCAAGGCTTCGACCGTCCTAACCCGCGTCAAGGGGCGCATGGGCTACGTGCTGCCTTTTAGTTGATACACCCTTCACCCTTCAACCCTGCGGAGGCTTCCATGAGTCACGAAAGCAAGTATCTCCTGACCGAGGCCGACCTGCCACACCAGTGGTACAACGTGCTGGCCGACCTGCCCTTCCCGTTGGACCCGCCGCTGCACCCAGGGACAATGCAGCCCCTGGGGCCGGCCGACCTGGCCCCCCTGTTCCCGATGGACTTGATCCTCCAGGAGGTGAGCCAGGAGCGGCACATCGACATTCCGGAGGCGGTGCGCGATATTTACCGCCTGTGGCGGCCGACGCCCCTATACCGCGCCCGCCGCTGGGAGAAGGCCCTCGACACACCCGCCAAAATCTACTACAAGTACGAGGGCGTCAGCCCATCGGGCAGCCACAAGCCGAATACGGCTGTCCCCCAGGCCTACTACAACAAGCTGGCGGGAACCAAGCGCCTGGCGACGGAGACGGGGGCCGGGCAGTGGGGCAGTTCGTTGGCCTTTGCCTGCCAGGTCTTCGGCCTGGAGTGCAAGGTCTACATGGTCAAGGTCAGCTACGAGGGCAAACCCTACCGCCGCATCATGATGGAGACCTACGGCGCGTCGGTCGTACCCAGCCCCAGCCCCGACACGGCGGCCGGGCGCGCCGCGCTGGCGGAGACGCCCGATAGCCCCGGTAGCCTGGGCCTCGCCATCAGCGAGGCGGTCGAGGATGCCGTGATGCGCGACGATACCCACTACTCGCTAGGCAGCGTGCTCAACCACGTCCTCCTGCACCAGACGGTGATCGGCCAGGAGGTCATCAAGCAGTTGGACATGGCCGACGCCGACCCGGATATGCTCGTCGGCTGCGTGGGCGGCGGCAGCAACTTCGGCGGCTTCGCCCTGCCCTTCATCCCCGACCAGTTGAAGGGCCGCAAGCGGCAGATCATCGCCGTCGAGCCGGCCGCCGCGCCGAGCATGACCCAGGGCAAGTACGCCTACGACTACGGCGACACGGCCCGGATGGCGCCCATCGTCAAGATGCATACCCTGGGCCACGACTTCATGCCCGCCCCCATCCACGCCGGCGGCCTGCGCTATCACGGCATGGCCCCCATCATCTCGGCGCTGTACGAGCATGGCCTCATCGAGGCGCGCGCCGTCGCCCAGCGCGCCATCTTCGAGGCGGCCATCAGCTTCGCCCGCAGTGAGGGCATCATCCCCGCGCCGGAGGCGGCGCACGCCATCAGTGTGGTGCTGGATGAGGCCGCCCGCTGCAAGGAAGCGGGCGAGACGAAGACCATCGTCTTCAACCTATCCGGCCACGGCCACTTCGACCTGGTGTCCTACGACCGCTACCTCAGCGGCCAGATGCGCGACTTCGCATACCCGACCGAGTCTATCGAAGCCTCGCTGGCCCGCCTGCCGCAGGTGTAGAGGCGTCGAGAATCGCCGCGCCGGGGGAACAGCGGCGGCTGTCACCCCGGCGCGGCAATTGATAGGGACGAGTGGGCAGGCTATAATTTGAGTTACGGGTGAGGCGCAGGATCGAGTGGAGGAGCTAGCGTGACAATCCAGGAAATTGAAGGCGCGATTGCGCAACTGACGCCCGCTGAGTTGGCCGAACTCGCTGAATGGTTTGACGATTTTCTGGCCGAAGCATGGGATGACCAGATCGAGCGCGACGATCGGGAGGGACGCCTGGAAGCCTTGATTCAGCAGGCCACGCAGGAGATTCAGGCGGAGCGGGTAAAGCCCCTTTGAGGCACCTCACAACGTCGCAGTTTTGGGAACTCTACCAAGCCCTACCACCCGAAGTGCAGACTCTTGCCGACAAGAACTTTGTGTTGCTCAAAGCAAATCCACAACATCCTTCCCTGCATCTCAAGCGGATCGGCAGACTGTGGTCAGTGCGTGTGGGCCGACAGCACCGCGCATTAGGTCTAGATCACACGACGATGCTATCGTCTGGTTCTGGATTGGCTCACACGCGGAGTACGATAAGCGATTGCGCTAGTCGCTCCTCCCTATCTATTCGTCCTTCCCGCCCCGCTCCAACTCCTCGCGCAGGACGCGGCGCAGGGCCATCTCGTCGATAATGTAGCCAGGCTTGTCGAGGTATTCCCGTAGGGCTTTGTTGATCAGCGTCTGGTAGCCGCTGCCACTGGCCTCAGCCATATCGCGGAAAGCGTCCAACACATCGTTGTCTAGATAGATGGTGATTCGGGTCTTGCCAGGCGACGGTATGACAGGGCCACGTCGTCCTTGAGTGAAGTCATACTCCTCTTTCATAGTCCCTTACCTCATTCCGCGTCGCGCGTCGCGCCGAGATTAGTCGTATCACATCCCCGCGATATGTGTAGGCCACAACCAGAAGCTGCCCGAGCGCGTCCATGCCCAACGTGATATAGCGATCTTCCTCATCGATGCTATCGTCGTCACGCGTGATAGCCTGCGCATCATAGAGGACAGCCTCAGCATCGGGGAACGCTACTCCGTGCTTCTCACGATTAGCGCGCGCTTTGGCAGGGTCCCACTGGACGTTCATAGTCGCCTATATGCATATTATACATATAACCAGGCTGATGTACAAGGTCAGCACGAGGGCAAACTGTGGGCGAAGAGTCACTCAGGCGAGCCAGTCTTCCCACCCCGCTCCATCTCCTCGCGAATCAGGCGGCGGATGGCGTCCTCGTCCAGCGCGCCGCTCGGCTTGTCCAGGAAGACCCGCAGCGCCTGCTCGGCCAGCGCCTCGATCGTCAGCCCGCTGGCGGCCGCTCGCGCTCGTAGCGCATCGGCCAGCCCCGCATCCAACGACAGCGTGAGGGGCGTCTTCTCCCCCGTGACGGAGGCAGCAGCAACGGCCGGGGCAGCCGGCGCGGGCGGGGGCGCTACCGCTCCCTCAGGGGCGCGCTCGGCCTTCTGGCCGTCGACGTAAAGCTCCACATCGCGCCGTAGCAGGCCATGCTGCTCGACGCGGGCCTCGATGGACACGCCGCGCCAGGGAAACGTACCCAGGCTGCCGCTGTAGTACCAGAACTCGGCTTCACCCACCTCCTGGCTGTCGATGATGAGGGTCATCAGGTTGGGCGAGCCGCGCCCCTGGACGAAGGCGATCTCCGCCAGATGACGCTCGCCCGCCACCACCACCCACCAACGCTCGCGTTTCTTGGTCGATGCCATGCTATCCCCTTACCAGGTCTGCCGCTGTATTCGCCTCGTCGTCGCTGTCGTCATCGGCCGCGGACTCGGGCGCGACCGGCTTGCCAAAGGGCGCGGGCTGGAAGGCTCGCTGCCGCTCCTGCAATTCGCGCCATTCGTCGGCCGTCACCTCATAGTTCTCGTCGGCGTCTTCGTTGTAGAGCACCATGAGGTCCTTCATCACGTCGATACGAATCACGCGCGCCTGGCCCGTCGCCCATTGCAACCGGGTTCCGACCTTGGGGAACTGGCCCTTGGCGGCCACGTACTGATCCTGCTCGAAGGTGAGGCAGCACAGCAGGCGACCGCACACGCCGGAAATCTCCGGCGGGTTGAGGGGCAGGTCCTGGGTCTTGGCGGTCTTGATGGAGACGCGCGGGAAGTCGGTCATCCACGTTGAGCAGCACAATTCGAGACCGCACTTGTCGATACCGCCAAGCAGCTTCGCCTCATCGCGGACGCCTACCTGGCGCAACTCGATGCGGGTACGCAAGATGCGCGCCAGATCGCGCACCAGATCGCGGAAGTCGACGCGCTTCTCGGCCGAGAAGTAGATGGTCAGGCGCGTGCCATCGAAGCTGTGCTCAGCGCGCACCATCTTCATGGGCAGGTTGTGCTCGCGCACCTTCTGCTTGGCGGTAGCCAGCGCCTCGGCCTCGCGCAGGCGGAAGCTCTCCATCGCCGTCAGGTCGCGCCAGTCGGCGCGGCGCTCGACCGGCTTGAGAGGCTGAATCACCTCGGTATCGGCGACCTCAGTGGGCGGAATGACGACCTTACCCACCTCCTCGCCGCGGCTCGTCTGGACGACAACGTGGTCGCCTATTCCTAGCTGAGGCGCGGGTCGCGGGTCGAAGTAGTAGACCTTGCCGGCGCGTTTGAAGCGTACACCTACCACAACCATAGCGTTATCCTATCCCCTGGCCCGCCTGGGGCCAGCTGAGTAACAGTACCTCGAGCGCCAGGCGCGGATTCGCGTTGCGCTCCAACTCATCAGCCGCCTGGCGTGTGGCGCGTAACGCGGCCGCCAGGTTCGCCGTTGTGTGACGCGACGCAGCCTGGCGCAGGGCGGCTGACTGGTCAACACTCATCACCCAGGCATCGCACCCCGCCTGGGTCAGCAGGGCATCGCGCCACCAGCCCTGCCACTGGGCAAGCAGATCGGGCAAGACGTCCGGCCGCTTCGCCAACTCCTCGGCGATGGTCAGCCGCTCGGCGCGAGAGGCGGCCAGGGCACGCGGCACGTGGTCGAGAGCCGTCGCCCGTCGCTGGAGGATGGACGGATCGCGGGCGGCATTGATGGCCCAGCCGATGCGCCCACCGCTCAGCCGCGCCAGCCGTTGCGCCTCCGAGGTCTCGACACCGCGCTCGACGAGAGCGTCGATAACCAGCGAGGCGGGAACCAGCCCCAGCTGCACCTGCTGGCAGCGGGAAACAGTCGTGGGCAGCAGATGCTCGGTATCTTCGGCGGCCAGAATGAGCAGCGCATAGGAGGGCGGCTCCTCTAGCGTTTTGAGCAGGGCGTTTTCGGCCGCCTCGTTCATCGCGTCGGCCTGGGTAATGACGACGACGCGCCGCGCGGCCTGGTAGGGGCGCAAGGCCAGGTCGCGCTGGAGGTCGCGCACCGTCTCGATCTTCACCTGGACGCGGCTGGCGGCCTTGCGCTTGCCGCTGCCCCTGGTAGTGGGGGCGCCCTCACGACCCTCGATGGCGGGCGACTCCTCGTCGGCGGCTCCCTCCGGCTCGATGACGCGCAGGTCGGGGTGGCTGCGGTCGCGCGCCTTGCGGCAGCCCGCGCACACGCCGCACGCCCGGCCTGCGGCGCGCGCCGTCTCATCCTCACACAGTAGCGCCTGGGCGAAGGCCAGGGCCAGGGTGGTCTTGCCGATATTGGGCGGGCCTAGCAGCAGGTAGGCGTGGGCCAGGTGGCCGCCGGTCAGGCCGTGCTGCAACAGCCGCACCGCCGCCGCGTGCCCCACCACCGGCCAGCCTCGCGCCACATCGAGATTCGTCATAGTGGGCTATTCTAGCACAGCCGGACCAACAAGCTGAAACGACGAAGGACGAAGGCCCAATGGGCGTCTCCCCTTGGGCCTTCGTGCTTGGTCGGTCTTGACAGCGTCTTCCATCGGGGCTATCGTCACTGCGCCCGGCGACGCAGCCGAGCCAGCCAGGGGATATCTGACGCCACAGGGCAGGTTCTCCCCTTCGAGAGGCCACTATGATTCGCACCGTGGTCAACGTCGGCGACAAGCTCCAGATCGTCGACGACCCCAGCCAGATCAATCAGTGGGTCGCCAACCCCAATGCCACGGTCTGGGTCGACATCCTGGACCCCGACCGGGAGGCCATCCATCTCTTGCAGGATGAGTTTCACTTCCACCCTCTGTCGCTGGAAGATATGGTGCGCGCCCACCAGCGGCCCAAGATCGATATCTATGCCAGCTACTACTTTCTCGTCTTCTACACCATCGACTACCCGGTGCAGGGTGCAGGGTTGAGGGTGGCCGAGCTGGACATGTTCTTGGGGCCGAACTATCTCGTCACCGCCCACGCGGAGCCGATGCAAGTCATTGATGAAGTCTGGGCACGCTGGCAGCGCCGCGTCGAGTTGG
>JAHCIE010000175.1 GCA_026129385.1 Anaerolineae bacterium | reverse complement strand
ACGCTTCAGGCTACCGAGCGGTCCCTCAGCGAGATAGCCTCGCCTGCGCAGCACGAGCATGTCTGGAGCACGGAGAGCTACGGCGTGCTCCTAGAGCAGGCCGCCGCACTGGTAGAGGCGGCCCAGGAAGGCCTGTTGGTTGCCCTATGGCCCCAGGAAGCGCGTCGACTGGCCGAGGCGTTCAGTCGTGCCCAGGCCCGCGGAGTGGAGGTAACTACCCTGTGCCTGGGGGCCTGTCCCATCGAGTGCGGCGACTGTCGCGGTCACTTGTATCGCTACCGGGTCGCGCCGGAGTACCGCAGCCGATGGCTGATCGTTGTACCTGACAGCGCCGAGATGCTGGCTGGCGAGATCGCGTCGGACAGCGCGGCGCTGGGTGTTCGTACCCGCCAGCGGCTCCTGGTTGAGTTAGCCGGTTGGTACATTCGCCACGGCATCGCTCTCACTGCCGTGCTGGCTGATATGGGACCCCGCCTCGGCGACGCTCTTAGCCCCGAGACTCATGCTATCTTGGCAACGGTCGGTCCGCCAGGCGCGGAAGTCGGTTGGCTGGAACATATGCGCCACCTCCTGGCCGCGACGAGCGATGAGGTCGCTCCGTCGTCGACGAGCCGTCACTAGCCCCTCTCTACGTTACATGCCAGCGGGGGCGACTCACAAGTCGCCCCCGCTGCGCATTTCGAGTGACCAAGCCCACACCCCGACTGTGCCGGATTTCACAGCCTGGCCCACGTCGACGTGTTACACTGGTTGAGTGATATTTCAGGCCCCTTGAGACATCCACTCGCCGCCGTCGTGCGTCATATAAAGATGCTGTCTCGCTGTTGCGGACTGGCGAGTCGGGGGGCATGGCCGCAGGGAGGGTAAGATGCCGATGACGATGAGGCTAGCGCCACAGCTGCGAGTCACAACGCAGATGGTGCTGGTCAGTCACCTGCTAGGCTTAGCCAATGCCGCCATCGAGGAGGCGGTAACCCGCGAACTGGCGGATAATCCCGCTCTCGAACGCGCGCCAGTACGTCGGCGTCGCCCGCGCGATGGGCCGGATGTCTTCGCGGCCGATCCATTCGAGTCTGTCCCTGCGACAGCGACGGTGATCGACCAACTGCTCGACCAGGCGAGGCTGCTCGTCCCGGCCGCCGATCTGGAACTCGTCGGCTACCTGCTCTACTGCCTGGATGAGCATGGCTTCCTCCGAACCTCCAGCGAGGCGCTGGCGCAGGAGTTGGGCGTGAGCCGCGAGCGCATCGAAGGGGCCATTGCCTGGCTGCACCAACTCGAGCCGGCGGGCGTTGGCGCGCGTGACCTTCAAGAGTGCTTTCGGCTGCAATGTCTCGACCTGGCGGCGCGGGGCGTAGATTGCAGTGCGCTGCGGCGCATCATCGACGAGGCCTGGGCAGCCTTCGTCCAGCAGCATTGGCGGCAGGTGGCGCGGCAGACTGGCCTCCATGTTGCCGAGGTTCACACCGCCGTCAATCTCATGCGCGAGCGGATGTATCCCTATCCGCTGATGCTGGCCTCTGACGGGCCCAACTCAGCTGACTTGCTCCCGGAGCCGGACATGATCATCCGCTACGCGCCCGGCGACGGGGCGGGCGCATTCAGCGTCGAGGTGCCGGCAACTTACCTGGCCGAGCTGCGCATCCGCGCGGCGTATCAGCGTGCTATCCGCGCGGCCGCTCCCATTGGCGGCGCGACGGACCCCGCAGCGTGGCAATGGCTCCATCAGGCGGTGGGGCGCGCCCACCTGTTCATCGACGCCTTGGGGCGTCGGCAGGCTATTCTTCAGCGGTTGGGCGAGTTTCTGGTAGCGTACCAGCCCGACTTCTTGGCCCGTGGCCCGCGTTTTCTTAAGCCACTCACGCGCCGGGACGCGGCGCGCTCGCTAGGGGTACACGAGTCAACGATCAGCCGCGCCGTGAGCGACAAGATTGTGCAGCTGCCGAGCGGCCGCCTCATGGAACTCCGCGCTCTCTTTGACGGCTCTCTGGCCGCCAAGGCGGCCATTTTTGAGATGCTGGCCTCCGACGCCGGAACCCTCAGCGATCGCGAGATCGCCGAGCGGCTGCGGCTGCAATCCTTCGACCTATCGCGTCGGACCGTCACCCAATATCGGGAAGAACTAGGTATACCTCGCATGGGGCTGCGGAGCCGGGATCATCCCCTCAGTCATCGCCGCCCTTGATGCCCGACCGCCGCGGTGAATGCATCAGCATGGGGAGGTGAACATGCCGGATGCCCCGCGTGTGACCGCCTGGCTGCATTGCTTCGACACGGACGGCTGCCTGGCCGAGGACACGCTTGCCTCCGCCTTGCGGCAAGTCGGGGTCGTGACTCATCGGCTGGGCGTAGCCACCCCGCCGCGTCTGGGTATCGTCGCTTTCGACAAGGCGACGCCGACCGTGGCGGACTTCGTCCGACGTCTCAGCCACAACGGACAGGACATGCTTCTCGCTATCACGACGGGCGGCGAGATGGCCCGTGGCGTGGCGTGGCAAGTTCTCCAGGCTGGCGCGTTCGATGTCCTGGCCTGGGATCGCCTGAGCGACCCGGCCGCCGTCGTGGCGGCCCGTTTGCAACGCTGGCAGGCGGTTGACGATATCCTTGATACACCACTGGTACGCCACAATCTGGTGGGGCGCGGCCGTGCCTGGCTGTCGACGCTTCGGCAGATCGTCGAGGCGGCGCGCTTCACCGACGCATCCATCCTCTTGACGGGCGAGACGGGGACAGGCAAGGAACTGGCGGCGCGGCTCATTCACGCCCTATCCCCGCAACGTAGTAGCCACGATCTGATCGTTCTGGATTGCACGACTCTTGTGCCTGACCTGGCGGGCAGCGAGTTGTTCGGTCACGAGCGGGGGGCGTTCACGGGAGCGGTCACGGCGCGCGACGGCGCGTTTGCCCTGGCGGCGGGCAGCACCCTTTTCCTGGACGAGGTAGGGGAGTTACCTCTGGCGTTGCAGGCGCAACTGCTGCGCGTGGTACAGGAGCGGACCTACAAGCGGGTGGGCAGCAACACCTGGCACACGACCGACTTTCGGCTGGTATGCGCGACGAACCGCGATCTGCTGGCCGAGGAGGCCCAGGGCCGCTTCCGCCGCGACCTGTACTATCGGGTGGCGACGTGGACGTTTCGTCTGCCGCCCCTGCGCGAGCGGACAGAGGATATTCTGACCCTGGCGCGCCACTTCCTGCGCCAGTTTCAGCGCCTCGACGCGTCGCCAGAGTTGGACGAGCCGGTCCAGGAGTACCTGCTCAGTCGCGATTATCCCGGCAACATCCGCGATCTGCGTAACCTGACGCTGCGCATGGCCCACCGTCACGTGGGGCGCGGTCCCATCACCATTGGCGACATTCCGACTGACGAGCGACCGACACCGGCTCCCGACCGCGACCACTGGCGGGACATAACCTTCGAGCAATCGATTCGCCGCGCGCTGCTGTCAGGGGCCGGTCTGCGCGAGATTCGCCACGCGGCCGAGGACACCGCCATCCATATCGCAATGGGCGAGGAGGATGGCAACCTGCAACGCGCCGCCAGGCGGCTCGGACTGTCCGACCGCGCTCTTCAACTACGGCGCGCCGAGCAGCGCCAGAAGTCGGCCCTGGACGAGGCGGTGTAGGTGAGGGCCGAGGACGAAAGACCAAGGACGAAAGACCAAGGACGAAAGACCAAGGACCGAGGGGAATCTCCTATTGGTCCTTGGTCCTTCGTCGTTGGTCGGTCCCACCTGCCAGCCAGGGATCGGTGATCACCCCATCGCCGGGATAGCCGCGTGGTGTGCCCGCCATGATGCGTGGCGGGTAGCGCGGCGAGCGGCGCACCGTTTGGATGAGGCGCAGGAAGTTGCCGCCCAGGATCAGCTGCTCCTCGGTGGGCGACAGACCCAGGGCCGCTACCTTTGCTAGTTCGACACCGGGGTGCAGCCACGGACCGTCAGACCCGAACAGCACCTTGCTCGGTCCGGCGCGGCGGACTGCCTCTTCCAAGAGGTCGAAGCGCCGCACGCCCGACGTGTCGGTGTAGACGTTGGGGTGGCGGGTGAGGGGGTCGAGGAACGCCAGTTGGGCGGCCCAGTCGTCGGCGAAGCTGCCGAGGTGGGGAATGACGAAGTTGACGTCAGGGTACTCCGTCGCCAGCAACTCGACTGTGGACACCTCACCCATCACATCGTAGAGCACAGGCAACCCGTAGGCGCGGGCGGCGGCGCAGATTTCGCGGCTGATGCGAGCGTCGTGGCGGTGGACCTTCAGGCCGACGAAGCCAAAGTCCTCCACCGCCTCGCGTACCAGCGCCGTGACCCGGCCCCGGTCGTGAATGGCGTGAATGAAGGCGAAGCCGTAGAATCGCTCCGGTTGGGCGGCAACGATGCGGGCGACGGCGCGGTTGGCGACTGCGTAGTCCGAGTGAAACGCCGCGAACAGCACGGTGTGAGTGATGCCCGCCTGATCCGCCCAGGTCAGGTACTTTCGTAGCGGCGCCGCCGTGTCCCACGGGCCGGTCAGGCCGTCGCCCTTCCCCGCGTGGCAGTGACAGTCGATGATCATGGCCGGAGTCTAGCTGGCGCGCGCGCCGCACGACTGCCCGAATTGGGTGCAGCACGGTGCGGTGCGTGAGGGCGCGGGCGGGTCGATCACGCCGTCCCAGGACAGCCGCCGCGAGGTCCAGCTGTCGCTGCCCGCTGTCGGGTTGTAACGCCGCACCCGCTTGCCGGGCAGGGGCCCTGCCCACAGCCGCGCGCTGGCGATGGGGTCGAGGAGGCGGCTTTCAGGCAGGTTGAGATGCTCCGACCACAGGCGCAGCCGCAGCCGCTGGGCGAAGGGGCGCGCGCTGCCGCCAGCAGGGATGTCGAAGATGGCGGCGGCGACCTCGGCGTCCGACTCCCAGCCACGGCGGTTCATGTTGGCCGAGCCGATGATGGCGACCTCGTCGTCCACGATCATCATCTTGGCGTGGACGTAGGTGTGGAAGCCGTCGATTCTGCCGCTCTTAGGATCGACCAGGATGTAGATGTGGACCTTGTTGGCGTGGGGGCCGCGCGCGACGCGGCGGATGAACTCCTGCCGTCGCTGCCAGACCTGGGGCATGTCGGTGATACTGGAGTCGGGGATGACAATGGTGAGATGCTGGATGCGCGGCAACGCGGCATTGAGGGCGTCGGCGGCGCACAGGCTGACGAGGTACTGATCCTCGATGTAGATGTAACGCTGCGCGCCCTGGATGGCTTTGAGGAAGATGTCCTGCACGCTGCGGTCGGCGGCGCGGGCCGTGCCGCCGCTCGGTCGGTCGACGTTGCCGTTGAAGGTGCGGCCGACGCGCACGAACTGACGCCCTTTGGCGGCCGGTAGTGGCTCGCGCAGGCCGAGCAGCGCGCCCTTGCTGCGATCCAGGGCGCGGTGCTTGGGGTTGGCAAACCAGCGTTGGATGAATACGTTGAGCAGGTCGCGCGCGCCTGGCCCCTCAATGCGGCAGTGGACGTCGTGCATGGGGTTGCCACCGCCGCCGCTACTGCTGCTGCCGCTGCTACTGCCGCCAGGGGCTTTGACCTGCACCCGGTCCCAGTTGATGTCCACGCCGCCGCAGAAGGCGATCAGGCCCTGCGAGCCTTTGACGATGAGCACCTTCTGGTGCTGGCTGCCAATCCACGACCGCAACTGATTGTTGTCGAGCAGGGCCGCGCCGCCCGGTAGCGCCTGGATGCGCGCCACCTCGGCGGTGTTCTTCTTCTTGCCGGTCTGGTCCCACAGCATGGCTCGTACCTGGACGCCCTGGCGGGCCGCATTGGCGAACAAGGCGCGGATGGTCGAGTTGGGGTCGGGCGCGACGGGACCCAGGCGGTTGCCGGGCAGGGGCGGGTAGGGCGCGACCAGGGGTACATCGTCGTCGAGCCACCAGCCGAGGAGGTAGATGTAGTGGCCGCGCTGGGTGGCGGTGCGAATCGCCGCTGCCATCGCCCGGAATGTCTCCGGCCCGTCCACCAGGTGGGTGACCTTGTTGCCGGCGCGGACGCCCGGCCCCATGATTCGCCGCCAGCGGTTCGGCTCGCGGCTGGGGGGCGGCGGCTTCGGCCCGGCGGGCCGGGTCAGGCATATCTGCACGCGGCGGTTGCGCGCGGCGTCCGTTCCGACCGGCTCCGACTCGCCCCGCGACTCCTCGCTGATGGTCAGGCTCTGCACGATGCCCGGCCGCAGCCTCTCCAGGGTGGCGCGTAGTTGGCGGCCGACCTGCTCGGCGCGGCGTTGGCCGAGGGTCAGGTTGTACTGGGCGCTGCCCACGGGGTCGGTGTGGCCGACGATGCGGATCGAGCGCACCGGCTGGCGGGAGCTCTGGCTGGCGGCCACGGTCTGCGCCAGCGCCTGAAGCCGCGCCTGGTGATCGGGCGTCAGGTTGTCGTTGTCGAAGGCGAAGCCTTCGAGGGTCTCGCATGTCTCGGCCGGTGGTGGCCCGTAGCGCGGGCCGCCAGGGGGCGCGACGCGGGTGGCCGTGGATCCCCCAGCCGTCTCGCCTTCGTACATCTCAGTCTCGCCATACTCGAACGTCTCTCGCGGCAACAATGATAGCCATGTCATGGCTGTACCTCCTTGTCGATACGCAGGCGCGCCGGCCCACGTCAGCGGTGGAAGCGCTTTGCGGTGCGCCTACGGCAACCCTTGCAGGCGGTCGCGCCAGTAGGCGATGGGCACGTAGTCGTGGCGCGGCTCTTTCGAGGGCGTGACGACGACGTTGGGGCCGCCCTGCCGTCTCATGCTCACTGCCAGGCCCTCGGTGGGCGAGTTGGCGATGTAGTAGATGTAGACTTTGGCGGTGGGTCGAGCGCGCGCCCAGTCCGCCCAGAAGGTGTCGTCGCCGGGGAAGCTGGCCCCGTGGCGGTGGTTATAGGT
>JAHCIE010000174.1 GCA_026129385.1 Anaerolineae bacterium | reverse complement strand
ACTGCCCACTGGCTACACGGGCGCGTCCCTGTCCCACGGCGCGGCGTCGAGCGGCCAGATCAGCGGCGCGGCGTTGTTGCGCGAGCTGGACGCGATGGGCGGCAATAACATCGTCGTCGACATCTCCGAGTTCGGCCAGCTGCGCTTCCTGCGCGACCGCCAGGCCTTCCAGGCCGCCGTCGATGCGGGCTTCACGCCCATCGGCTTCTTCAACCGCGCCCAGCAACAGTTGCAGGTCTATCGCCGGAACGGCGTTTCCCCGCCCGGACCGGAACTAAATCTCGGCCATCAGCTGACCTTCTTCTCTGGCGGACCCGTCACAGATAGCGTTGCCAGTGGCGACAGCGTGCCCGTCCACCTGCGCTTCGGCGTGCGCGCCCCCGCCCCCGCAGACCGCGAGCGCACTCCTTTGAGCGAGAACTACGTCGCCTTCATCCACCTGCAAGACAAGGACGGCAACATCTGGGGCAGCGACGACGGCGCGCTCACCAACGCCCTCAAGAAGCAAACCGCCCAGTGGCAGGCCAATGAACTAAACGTCGATCGCTTCAACCTCCGTACCCGCCACGGTACGCCGCCCGGCGAGTACGACGTCATGGTGGGCGTGTATCGCATGAGCGACGGGGCGCGCCTGGACATCCTTAACGCCCAGGGCAACCCCGTCGGCACGGAGTACAAGCTGGGGCAGCTAACCGTCGCCCCAGCGTCGCGCCACCCCACCGTGGGTGACCTGGGTCTGGCGACCACCCTCAATGCCGACCTCGGCCCCGCGCGTCTCGTCGGCTATGGCGTCGACCGCGCGGCGGTAGATGCCGGCGACAGCCTGCGGGTGGAACTCGGCTGGCAGGGCAAGCAGTCTGTGGACGGTCTCGTCGCGCTGAGCCTGGCGAACGCGGCCGGTGAGGTGAGCCGCCAGACCTTCCCCCTCCAGACAGCGGCGGGCGACGTGCGCCTCGGCCAATACAACATGCCCATCGATGCCGACGCACCCGGCGGCGACTACCGCCTACGGGCGCGGCTCGTCGCCCCCGACGGCGCGCCCCTCGGCGAGGCGGTGGACCTGGCCGCGTTGAGCGTCAAGCCGGTCGCCGCCAGCTTCGACAAGCCCCCCATCAGTCGCCCCCTGCGTGTTGACCTTGGGGAGCGGGTGGACCTGGCGGGCTACGACCTGGCCGCCGATCGCGTTGCGCCCGGCGACACCGTTGACCTCACCCTGTACTGGCATCCCCAGGGTCGCATCCCGCAGAACCTCAAGGTCTTCGCCCACCTGGTTGGCCTCGACGGCAAAATCGTCGCCCAACGCGACAACGTTCCCGCCGAGGGCGCGCGCCCCACCACCGGCTGGCGGCCGGGTGAGTACATCGCCGACCGCTACCGCATCGCCGTCCCGCGCAACCTCGCCCCCGGCCGTTACGAGTTGCGCGTCGGCCTGTACGATCCCGCCACCGACGAGCGCCTGCCGGTCAGCGTCGATGGCGCGCCCCAACCCAACGGCCAGGCCATCCTGACGGAGATCACCGTTGGCTGAGCGCACAGACCCTGACCGTCGGCGCATTGCGTGGCTCCTCGCTGCTATCGTTGTGGTTGCCGCCATCTTGCGCCTTGCAGGGTTGAGCCACTTCCCGCCCGGCCTCTCCGTCGACGAAGCCTACAACCTCATCGACGCCCGCCGCATCCTGGCGGGCGATCGCCCCCTCTTCCTGCCCGACAACGCCGGCCGCGAGGCCCTCTACTCCTACTGGCAGGCAGTCGTCATCGGGTTGCTCGGCGCGACCCCCTTCGCCCTGCGTGTGGCGTCGGCCCTCATCGGCATCGTCACCGTCCCCGTCAGCTACTGGTGCCTCCGCGCCCTGCCCTGGCGTTACGCCCGCCTGACGGCCCTCGTCGCCGCCGCGTTGCTGGCCGTCCTGTTCTGGCACGTCGTTTTCAGCCGCTTCGGCATCCGCGCTATCAGCCTGCCCCTCGTCACCGCGCTGCTATTCGGCTGGCTGTGGCGCGGCATGGCCCGCGATCGCGTGAGCCTCTACGCCCTGGCGGGGGTGGCCCTCGGCGTGGCCCTCTATACCGGTACGGCGGCGCGCGTGCTGCCCCTCGCGCCCATCGCCATGTGCCTCTGGCTGGCGTGGGCCGACCGACCGCGCGCCCGTTCATATCTGCGCGGTCTCGCCCTCGTCCTGGGTGTGGCCGTGCTGGTGGCCCTGCCCCTGGCCGCCTACTTCGCCCAGCGCCCTCAGCAGTTCACCACCCATCTGGGTGAGGTCGCCATTGGCCCCGCCGAGATCCTCACCAACCTGGCCCGTGTCCTGGCGATGTTCAACCTCTACGGTGACATCGCCTGGTGGCGCAACCTGGCCGGCCGGCCCGCCTTCGACCCCCTGGTAGGCATTCTGTTCCTGGTGGGGGTCGCCCTCGTGGTACGGGAGGGATGGCGGGGGCGACGACCGACGACCGACGACCGACGACCGACCCTGACCGATGTCGGGACGGGGTTTCCCCGCCCTGACCTTCAAGAGGGCAGGGAGACCCTGCCCCTACCGTCGTCGCCCGTGGTCAGCCCAGTGGTCGGTGGTCGGTGGTCGGTGGTCCCCCCGGCCACGGCCGCCATCTTCACCCTGGTATGGCTCGTCACCATGCTCCTGCCCACCATCGCCGCCGACAACGCGCCCAACTTCTCGCGAGCCATTGGCATCCTGCCCGTCGCGCTGGTCTTCCCGGCCCGTGCCCTGGTCCTGGGCTGGGTGCGGCTGCGCCCCCGCCGGCCGCGTCTGGCGACCCCCTTGCTGGTCGGCGCGCTCCTGGTCAGCCTGGCCTGGACGACGTGGGACTATTTCGTTATCTTCGCCAACCGCCCCGAAACCTACTACGCCTACGACGCCGACAAGGTCGCGGCGGGTCGTTTCCTGCGCGCCGAGGCCGCCGCGCGAGCCGTCTTTGCCGCCCCCCTCCTGGCGGGCCACGCCACGGTGCGCGCCGTGACCGACGGCGTGGACGTGCGGCGCTTCGACCCAGCGCGCGGCCTGGTCCTGCCCGACGGCGCGGCGACCTACGCCACCTGGGCGCAGCCGGCGAGGTCGGGCGACACTTCGCCGCCCTTTGGCCTTGAGCGCCTGGCGGCCAGCCGCGAGACCGTCGCCGACGACCAGGGCCGCCCGCTGCTCACCGTGTATCGGCTGGGCCGTACTGAGCCGAACGACGTGCGCGCCGCACTGGGGCTGCGGCCTGGGCAGGCGCGCTTCGGCAACCGCATCGGCCTCAGCGGTGTGGCCCTGACGCCCGGCGACGCAACCCACGGCCCTGGTGTCACCCTGATGTGGACAGCCCTGGCCCCCCTCCTCGACCGCAACCTGACGGTGTTCGCCCACTTTGTGGACGCCAGCGGGCGGACGGTGGCCCAGGCCGACGGCGAGCCGCTGGGCGCGACGTACCCCACGAGCGAGTGGCGAGTGGGCGACCGGGTCATCGAGGAGCGCGGCGTCGCGCCCCTGCCACCCGGAACCTACCGCGTGCGCGTCGGCTGGTACGACCGCGCCACAGGCGAGCGGCTGCCGCTGCCGGGTAGCGCGGACAACGCCTTCGACGCAGGCATGGTGGAGGTGAAGGGTTAGCGTTTGGCTGGGCGCGCGGTGTAGGCGGCGAAGCCGTCGCCGCGCAGGCCGGTCGGCGTGAGGGTCGCGCTCGCGCCCAGGTTGGTAGCCGTGGCATCGGCGAGAACGAGGAACAGCGGCGCTTCGGCGTTGTGCAGATACCAGTTGATCGTGTCAGGCCGCGCCGTCTGATTGGGCGTCCCCTCGGTCGTCATCAGGAACTCCATCGCCCGTACCGGGTCGCCACCGCCACCCAGCTTGATAGGGCGCATCTCCCGATCCAGCAAGACTATCGCCCCCTGCTCGGCCGCCGCGACGTGCGCCGCCTCGGCCACCTGGAGTATGGCCGCGTTGGTCAGGCCGTAGGCCGCGCTGTCGCGGTAGAACTGGGCCAGCGATACCAGGGGAACGGCAATCAGCATAGTGGTCGTGACGGCCAGCGCCAGCCGCCCTGCCGTCGCCCACCGCGCCCACAGCGCGCCCGCCGCCAGCCCGAGCGCCAGGTAGACTGGCGGCAGCAGGAAGGCGATGTAGCGGGTGTCGTGGAGGGCGGTGAAGGAGTGGCTGACCAGGGGCAAGAGGAGCCACGCCGACCCCACCAGCAACGGCAGCAGCGCCGTGTCACGCCGTCGCGCCGCCCACACCAGCGCCGCGACGGCCAGCGCGCCATAGACCGCGACCCAGGGCGTCACCGTCAGCGGTAGGCCTCCATCGGTCTGAATCGTGTACGATCCTGCCAGCATACGCGCCAGTTGTAGCGCCATCTCCCCCACGCGACCCAGGTACTCGGCCACGCTTCCCGGTAGGCTGTAGGCGTTCTGTGGGTTTAGTGCGGCGTCCACCGACTGCCCCCCCCCGATCAGGTTCGCGACGATGAGGTTGGCGTAGCCGAGCAAAAAGGCCCCCACCGCCAGCCACGGCCAGCGCGTGCGCAGCCAGCCGCGCCCCGTCGGCTGCCAGATGACCCACGCCACAACCCCCGGCAGCAGCGTCACCACTGACGGGTGCGTCTGCAACGCCAGCCCCCATAGGAACCCCGCCCCTACCAGCCACCAGCCTCGACGGTCCATCACCGCGAACCACGTTGCCGCCAACGCCCCGGTCACGAACAGCGGCGTCAGCCCATTCGACCACGCGATGTGGCTGTTGACGACGATGAGGGGGAACGACGCCGCCGTCAGCAGCCCGGCGACGAGACTCGCCGCCGTGGACGATGACCCGCCGAGAGCGGACGAAGGACGAAGGACCAAGGACCAATTTGGATTGCGGTCCTCGGTCCTTGGTCCTTGGTCCTCGGTCCTCCCCGCCATCCCCCACGCCACCCACGCCACCAGTGCGGCCAGGAGCGCGCCCGCCACCGCGTTGAGGGCGCGCGGGAGGATCGTGTGCGGGCCGAGGGCCGTGAACAGCCCGGCCAACAGGTAGGGATGGACAATGCCGTAGTAGGGATCGACGTGAGTCAGGGGCAAGATTTCGCCCTGGGCGATGCGCCACGCCCACTTGATCTCGGCCGTCTCGTCGGTCAGGCGCGGCACGAGCATCAGGTACGGCCAGCGTAACGCCAATGCGATGACGCCCACCAGGGCGGTGACGCCCGCCCGCCATACCTTGCTGTGAGCGAGGGGCTGGGCCTCAGCCCTCGGTCGTCCAGCGTCAGGTTGGGCAATGCTCGACATGGTAGCGATTAACGCGCCGGAGCGGCAGCGAACACCTGGTAACCGGGTACATCGAGGGGGAGTAGCGTCAGGCCGGGGCTGTCGCGCAAGTCGGTCGTAGCCTGCTCCCCCAACAGCAACAGCATCGGCGCTTCACTGTGGGTGAGGAAGTAGCGTATCTGTGATGGATCCGAGCGCCGGTGATCCAGGCCGTAGAACTCAAACAGGCTCTCCGACGTATCCTGGCTGTCGCCCCCGCCGCCAGTGTGGACCGTGCCGGCCTTCTTGTCCACCAGGATGAAGCCGCCCTGCGCGCCTACCTCACGCGCAGCATCGGCCAGCGCCAGGAACGGGGCATTGGTCAACCCCCGCGCCTGGCTGTCGGTATAGAAACCCCTCAGGGACAGGAGCGGCAGGCCCATCATCGCCAACGCCGCGATGGCGACCCCGCCCCGCCCCGTCGTCGATGCTGCGCCCCAGATGGTCGCTGCGGCCAGGCCCAGCGCCAGGTACACCAGGGGCAGCAGAGACGCCAGATAGCGGGTATCGTACAGAGCATTAAAGGCCCGCGATAGGTCGAGGGTATTCGTGGTCAAGGCCAGCAGCAGCATGCCCGATCCCGCGACAATGGGCAGGATGGACATCTCACGATCGCGCAGGCACCACAGCAGGGCCGCTATCGCCACCAGCGCGAACAGCGGAACAGCCGGGGTGATGGTCAGCGGCGTTGCTTCGGCAGTCGGTGGTGCGTAGGCGCCTGCCAGCATACGACCGAGTTGGATGAACAGGGCGCCAAGCCGCTCGCCAAAGGCGGTGAGGCTATCGGGCCGCCCAAAGCGCGCCCCCTGCGCCTCTGTAGCAACCGGGTTACCCGGCGCGAACATCAACCACAGGATGTTCAGGTAGCCCAGCGCGAAGCCCGTCACGGCCAGCCAGGGCCAGGGGCGGCGTAACCAGGCCCGCCCCTGTGGTTGCCACAGATACCAGAGCAGCACGCCAGGTAGAAACGGCGCGACACCCGGATGACTCTGCAACGCGATCCCCCACAGGCAGCCACTCACCACCAGCCATACCCCCCGCCCTCGCGCCACGGCCAGCCAGGTGACGGCCAGCGCCAGCGTGACAAAGAACGGCGTCGTCGAGTTGGACCATGCGAGATGACTGTTGATGAGAATGAGGGAGAAGGAGGTGGCGGTCAAGAGACCGGCGACGAGGGAGGCGACGACCACCGCCGACCGACTACCAACACCACCCCCTTGTGCGTTCATCCCAGTGGTCCGTCGTCCGTCGTCCGTCGTCTGTCCTATGGTCGGCGGTCGGCGGTCGATAATCGTTCCCGCCATCTCCCACGCCAGCCACGCCACCAGCCCGGCCAGCAGCGCGCCGAAGATAGCCACTACAGCCCGAGGCAGCCACAATTGGGGGCCGAACAGCTTGAGTAGCCCCGCTACCAGGTATAGGGGCACGATGCCGATGAAGGCGCTGACATTGGTTAAGGGCAGTATCTCTCCCCGCGCAATCTGGAGCGTCCATTCCATCTCGCGCAGCTCGTCTGTGAAGCGCGGCACGAGCATCAGGTACGGCCAGCGTAACGCCAACGCCAGCAGCGTCACGCCGCTCACCACCAGCAGGCGCGTCACCCGCGGGTCGACACGCCCCCACACGCCAGCATGGGCAGGCGTCGACTGAAGCGAAGCTTGCGCCACCTCAGGACTCCAGGGCGATGGGCGGCAAGAAGCCGCGCATTCTTCCGAAAATGTAGG
>JAHCIE010000173.1 GCA_026129385.1 Anaerolineae bacterium | reverse complement strand
TCGGGTCTCATATATCGCGCAGGATATGGCGGGCGATGACCAGCCGCATGATCTCGCTGGTTCCCTCGCCAATCTCTGTCAGGCGGTTGTCGCGGTAGTAGCGTTCGACGGGGTAGTCGCGCGAATAGCCCGCGCCGCCCAAGACCTGGATAGCCTCGAAGCATGCCTTCTCGGCCGCCTCCGACGCAAATAGCTTCGCCATCGCGGCCTCCTGGCTGAAGGGCTGCTTGTGGTCCTTGAGCCACGCCGCCTGGAGAATCATCAGCCGCGACGCTTCCAGCAGCATGGCCGAGTCGGCAATCTTCCACTGGATGGCCTGATAGTTGGCGATGGGGTGGCCGAAGGCGATGCGCTCCTTCGCGTAGGCCGTCGCCGCCTCGAGCGCGGCCTCGCCCAGCCCCTGGGCCATCGCCCCGATGCTGATGCGCCCGCCATCAAGGATAATGAGCATCTGCTTGAAGCCACGCCCTACCTCACCGAGAATGTTCTCGGCCGGAATACGGCAATCCTCGAAAAAGAGTTGCGAGGTGATGGACCCCTTGAGCCCCATCTTGGCCTCGTCCTTGCCAGGGATGAAGCCCGGCGTGCCCTTCTCGACGATGAAGCACGAGATACCCCGGTCGTGGCCGTCGACGATGGTACGCGCCGTGGCGACGACAACATCGGCAATGGATCCCGACGTGATCCACATCTTCGCCCCGTTCAGCACCCAGCTATTCCCGTCTTTGGTGGCCGTGGTGCGCGTCGCGCCCGCGTCCGACCCGGCCTGCGGCTCGGTCAGGCCGAACGCCCCCAACCCCTTGCCGCTCGCCAGGTGGGTCAGGTACTGCTGCTTTTGCGTCTCACTGCCGAACAGGTAGAAGGGCGCGCAGCCGAGGGACACGTGGGCGGCGTAGGACAGCCCCGTCGAGCCGCATGCCTTCGAGATTTCCGCCACCGCCAGGGCATAGCTGACGGTATCGGCCCCCGCGCCGCCATACTCCTCTGGATAGGGCAGGCCGAGGAAGCCTAGTTCCCCCATCTTGCGGAACGTGTCGGCCGGGAACGTGGCCGTCTCGTCCACCTCGCGGGCGCGCGGCGCGATCTCCTGCTGGGCAAAGTCGCGCACGGCATCGCGCAACATCGTTTGTTCGTCGGTCAGTCGAAAGTCCATGCTCGTCGCTCCCTGGACGCCAGCGTGCCGGGTAGTCTAGCGGCTAGTATAGACCCGCGCCGGGGGCGGGTCAAGGCTCGGACGACCGACGAGGGGATGATAGGGTGGTCGGTCGTCGGTCGTCTTCCTGACATGCGCATCCCCCGCCGAGAGAGAGAAGGCGGGGGATGGCGACTCAGGAGTCTGGACCTATGCTCTTTATGCTGACACCGTCAGTCTACCTGAGAACGCAGCGTGAAAGGTGACGCGGTACGGGCGAGATGCCCACGATTCTCTGACGTGGGCAAACGCCGCCTTTGTCGCATCGCCGTCCGTATGCTATCATGTCCCCATGAAGTCCCACGAGTTCGTCGCGCTGGTAACAGCGCGAGTCCGCGATACACTGCCGCCCTCGTGGCAGGGCTTCACCCTCCGCCAGCGCGGGAACCAGGCGCAACTGCACTACGGCCACTCGCGCCTCCACTACGAGGTGTGGGTCGATCCTCGCTACACCCACGTCGAGGTAGGCCTGCACTTCGAGGCCGACGTGGACACCAACCTGCGCCTGCTCGGCGTCTTCGACCGCCGTCTGGTCGAGGTGCGCGCCGAGTCGGGCCAGCCCGTCGAGGCCGAGCACTGGACGCCCACCTGGGCGCGGGTCCACCGCGTCATCCCCTACGAGCGGTTGGACGCGGCCCTGGCCGACGAAACCGTCGAGGCGCTGGCGCAGTTGATTGTCGTGACTCAGCCGATGCTGGAAGAGGCGATTGAGAGTGGAGGATAATGGACCCATGAGCGAAGTGATTCACGTCCAGGCGACCGTCGAGCGCGACGGCAAAGTGCATGTGGCAAACCTACCTGTGAAGCGGGGGCAGCGCGTCGAACTGAGCATTCGCATTGACGCCGCGGAGGAAGCCCCATACGGCCTTACAGCAGGCGACTTGCTCGCCTCCGACCTTGTCGGCATGTGGGCCGGCCGCACAGACATCGGCGACAGCGTCGCCTATGCGCGCGAGCTTCGCGAGCAAGCCCAGCGGCGTGAGCGCTGAGTCTATATGCTGCTGCTCGATACCGATGTGATGATCGACATCTTGCGTCAGTTCCCTCCGGCGCTTGCGTGGCTTGATAGCCACAAAACAGAGGAGCTCGCGCTACCCGGTTTTGTTGTCCTCGAGTTGATTCAGGGCTGTCGCAACAAGGCGGAACAGGAGAGGGTCGAGCGGTTAGTCGCGCGGTGCCGAACGCTCTGGCCGACAGAGGCCGTCTATCATGCCGTTGTCCACACCTATGCCCAATACCACCTGAGTCACAATCTCGGCTTCATTGATACCCTGGATCGGCCACACAGTGGCGGTCCTGGGGCAGCCCTTGTATACCTTCAACGAGAAGCACTATGCCGTGATATCGGGCCTGGAGACTCGCCAGCCCTATGGCCGAACAACCACAGGCTAGTTGAAGGTGACATGTAGCTGACAATGGATACAGCCGGCGCGTGTTGCACGATGAACTCGCGAAGGGCAGCGTGCTGGGGCTGTGCAGCGTAGATGATGGTATTACTATGGCACGTATCACTATGTGAGCTACCTATTCTTCAGACGCGAAGCGTTGGAATACCTTCAAGCCGCCAGTCCTTTGGGTGCAGCGAGCGCGGCGAGCGAATTCGACCGAGTCCTGCTGCGCGAGACTGGACAGAGCGGATTCATGGGCGACCTGGCCCTCGCCATAACAACGGGCATAGGTTTGACCGGCTACCTCAGCGTCCAGGGCACCATCGCGCCCGTAGGAGAGGGACTTAGGCTCACCGGCTTCGCGGTGGTCCTCTACTGGCTTGTTGAGTTTCTCATCATTGCTGTTCCTCTAGCTTGGCTCGCCGTCATATCGGCGCGTTCGACCTTCGCTGAAGCAGGCGTTGGCGGTTTGGGACGTCAGGTCGGCTACGTTCAGTCCCAGGTAGCCGAGGAATTCATTGAACGACTCGACCGAGAGCAGTTCGAGAACGCCTGGCACTTGATGACGACGGGCGAGCAGAGTGAGTATCCAACCATCGAGGTCTACGTCCACAGGAAACAGAAACGGCCCGATGGCAAGGGCTTGATTCTTGTCGGGCAGGCAAGCCTAGATGGACAGGGGCGAGTGAGCGGCAAAGCACTCTATTGGACCGAGATACCAAACCGCTACCTTCCCAGCTCGAATCTCGTCCAACAATCATCTTCTATACCCCACGATGACTGACACACATCCCCGCCCCACCCTCGCCGCCAGCGCGGCCATTATCGACGGCGACCGACTCCTGCTGGTGCGGCGCGGGCGGCCGCCGAGCCAGGGCCAGTGGTCGGTGCCCGGCGGCCGCGTCGAGTGGGGGGAGACGCTGCGCGAGGCCGCCATCCGCGAGGTACGGGAGGAGACGGGGCTGGCGGTCGAGCTTGGCCCCGTGGTCGAGATGGTCGAGCGCATCGACTCCGCGCCCACGCCCACCTACCACTTCGTCATCGTCGATTTCCTGGCGCGGCCCGTCGGCGGGATGCTTCAGGCGGGCGACGACGCCGCCGACGCCCGCTGGCTGACGCCGGACGAGTGGGCGACGCTGCCTCTCACGCCAGGCCTCGCCCCCGTGCTGGACAAGGCCTGGCGCATGGCGCACACACCCGACATCTGGGAGACTTAACCGATGCTCTTCGTCTCAAAGTGGTGGCGGCCCCTCAAGGGCGACCCGGCCAGCTGGCTGTTGGATGACGACAACCCCGCTATCCGCTACGCCATGCTCACCGACGTCCTCAACCGCCAGACCGACACCCCCGTCGTGCGCGAGGCGCGCGGCGCCCTGGCCCGCTACGACCTCCCCAGGCGCATTCTGGCCGCCCAGCACCCCGACAGGGGCTGGGGCAGCCCCGCCAACCCCGCCATGCCCACCTGGCAGGCTACCGCCGACCACCTGGTCGTCCTGGCCGAACTGGGCGCGCCGGGCAACGACGAGCGCATCGCCACCGCCGCCGACTGGGCGCTGGACCAGGCCCGCGCCCCGGACGGCGACTACGACCTGCCGGGCGCGTTCCTGTGGGCGCTGCTGCGCTTCGGCTACCACGACGATCCGCGGGTGCGCCGCGCATCCCGCCGCGCCGCCAAGTCGCTGGTCGCTCGCGGCGCACCGGGCGCGCTCATCCAGCGCGACGTGTGGGACGGCGTGCCCGCTGTGTGGGCCTTGCTGCAACTGCCCCAAAGCGAGCGCTGGCCGGGACTGGAGGCGGCCATCCAGACCGGCCTGGCCGACATCGAGCACATGGAATGGGCGAGCGTTCCCGCTGCGCGCCTGGCCTTTGGCTTCCCCCACCTGGGCGAGGCCGACCTGCTGCTGGCGCTGCGGACACTGGCCCAGGCCGGACGCCTGACCGACGAGCGACTGCAACCGGCCATCGATCTCCTGGCCGCGCAGCAGACCGAGCGTGGCCGCTGGCCGCTGGCGCGAGACCATCGCGAGCGTCTGCTGTATCCGATGGAGGCCGCCGGCCCCGAGAGCAAGTGGAGCACCCTCAACGCGCTGCGCGTGTTGCGCGCGACTGAAACCTGACGGCCCGCGGCGCGTATAGCAATCGACGGCGAGCTTCGTCGTCCCTGCACACCCTGAGAGCTAATGGAGCATCACCATGATTCAGAAGATGATTCGTGCCGCCCGCCTGGACCGCACCCTGTACAGTGAAGTCGAGGCCAACGAGAACGAGACTACTAACGCCCTCATCGTCGTCATCATTGTCGCCATCGCCACGGGCCTGGGCGCGATGCTGTTCACCGCGAATCCCGTCGGCTCCTTGCTCGGCGGGCTGCTGCGCGTCGTGCTCGGCTGGGTCGTCTCGTCCTTCCTGATCTACTTCGTGGGTACGCGGGTCTACCACGCCGCCACCACCCCCGGCGAGGTTCTGCGCACCCTGGGCTACGCTCAGTCACCGGGCGTGCTGGCCGTGCTGGGATTCATCCCCATCCTGGGCTGGCTTGTCGGTCTCGCCGCTGGTATCTGGGTGCTGGTGGCAAGCTACGTGGGCATCAAAGAAGCCCTTGACCTGGACACGAACAAGACCCTGGTGACCATCGTCCTCGCCATCGCGGCATGGATTGTCATCTCCATCATCCTGGGGATGATCTTCGGCATCGCCGGGGCGGGCTTCGGGCTGCTGTTCGGCCAATAGGCACAGCGCCGTCTCCTGGCCGCCTACGCCGACGGCCAGGAGACGCCCCCCAATACCCGTTTCCCGCCGGTGTGAGCCTTCGCCGCCGGGTGGGTGGCCGCCCGGCGGCGGTCGATGCTATAATTCCCTCCATGTCTCGCCCCTCTGGCTACCTGCTGGTCGCGCTCGCCCTGTCTCTGCTCCTCAGCCTCGCCGCCTGCCAGCGCGCCGACATCCCCCGGCCAACTCCGCCTCCCGGCGATATGGCGACGCTCCGCGCAGCCGCGGCAACGCGCCCGGCTCCTGACGCCACCGCCCCAGCCGCCACTGTCGCCGCGCCCACGGCCGCCCTGACACCGCGCCCCACCAGCCTCCCCACGCCAGTTCCGACGCCTGCTCCTGCCGGCCCCCTGGCCGCCGCCATCGCACGCCAGGCGGTGGGCGACCTGGCCGCCGCCATCGCCGCCTATCGCGGCCTGTTAAGTGCAACACCGACCACCACCGACGCGGCAGCGGCTCGCTACTGGCTCGGCGAGGCGCTGGCCGACGATGGCGACACGGTGGGCGCGATCCGCGAATTGAGCGCCTTCGTCGCCGACAACCCGCGCCATTCGCTGACCCCCAGGACCCTGTTCAGCCTGGGACGGCTGACCTTCGCCGCCGGTCAGTGGGATGCCTCGGCCGACGCCTATGGGCGTTATGTCGCCTTGAACGGCCCGCTGGCCGACTACGCCCAGAACCGCGTCGGCAACGCCCATTTCTCGGCTGGCCGCTATGACCAGGCCGCCGCCGCCTACGAGGCCGCCGTGCGCCGCTCTGACGTGACCGCGCCGGTGTTGCGCGCCGCGTGGCACGGTCTGGGGGACACACGCGCCCGCCAGCAAGACTGGGCCGGCGCGAAAGCGGCCTACGAGGGCGCGCTGGCGGCGGCGCCGGACGACGAGGACAAGGCCGCTGCCCTATGGGCGCTGGCCCAGCTGTACCGGACTCAGGGCGACGCGGCCACCGCCCGCGCGACGCTGCGCCGCCTATGGACCGACTACCCCAAGACCGGCCCCGCCTACCAGGCTGTGACCCACGACGCCGACGGCGGTGATGCGACGCTGCAATACGGCCGCGGCGTGACCGCCTATGAACGTGGCGACAACGCCCGCGCCGTGGAGGCCCTCAACAAGGCGGCCGATGACGACCCCGCCCACCCCGCCGACACCCACATCTACGCCGCCGCCGCCTATCGCCGCCTGGGGCAGCCGCAGAAGGCCATCTTCCACTACGACCAGCTCATCACCACCCACCCCGGCGACCCGCTCATCCCCGACGCCGAGCTAGGCAAGGCCCGCGCCCTGCGCCGCACTGACACGGACGCTGCCCGCGCCGCGTATCGCGCCTTTCTCGACAAGTATCCGGGCCACGCCGAGGCCGCCCAGGTAGCGCTGGAACTGGCGCAGGCGACGGAAGCCGCCGCCGATTGCGGGGCGGCTATCCCCCTCTACCAGGCTGCCGCCGACCGCTACGCCACGCCCGCCGGCTGGGATGCGCGGGCGCGGCTGGCCTTGTGTCACATGGAGCTGGGCGACACCGATGCGGCGGCCCAGGCGTGGCAGGCCCTCGCCCAGGCTCCCGCCCCGGATCGCCAGGCCCAGGGCCTGTATTGGCTGGGTGAGTTGGCGGCCAGCCGCGCCCCTGGCCGCGCCGCCGACCTGTACCGCCAGGCGGCGGCCGCCGCGCCGGGCGAGTTCTACGCGG
>JAHCIE010000172.1 GCA_026129385.1 Anaerolineae bacterium | reverse complement strand
GTGGTCCGGCAATGGCTCCGGCTTTGGTGACGTGGCCGACGACAAAGATGGGGATGTTGTCGCCTTTGGCGAGCTGCATCAGGCGTGCCGCTGACTCGCGCACCTGGGTGACGGAGCCAGCGGTGGACTCTAGCTCGTCCAGGTAAACGGCCTGGATGGAGTCGACAATCAGCAGGCGTGGCTTGAGCTGCCGCGCTTGCTCCATGATGACGTTGAGGTTGGTCTCCGACAGCAGATACAGGTCTGAGGCGTCGACATCCAGGCGGTCAGCGCGCAGCTTGATCTGGCGCACGGACTCCTCGCCCGACACGTACAGGACGGGCTTGAGTGGCCGCGACATGAGCGCGGAGACTTGCAGCAGCAGGGTGGACTTTCCGATCCCCGGGTCGCCGCCGATGAGCACTAGCGAGCCAGGTACGATGCCGCCGCCCAGCACGCGGTTGAACTCTTGGGTGGGCAACTCGATGCGTGTCAGGCCATCGACGGCCACGTCGCCGAGGCGCTGGGGCTGGCTGCCACTGTCGGCGCCCAGGAAGACGGTGCGCGCCCGCGCCGCCTTACTCTCGTCGACGACGGTCTCGACCAGGGAGTTCCACTCACCACATTCTGGACAGCGGCCGCTCCACTTGGGGAAGACGCTCTGGCATTGCTGGCACTGGTAGCGCGTGCGCAATTTGGGCATCGGGGCGTTCCTTTCCTGCGGCCGTCGCCTAGAACGAATGTGCCAAGTATAGCATGGCTGGCCGATCTGGTCCACCCGTCAACGTGGCCCCAGGCAAGCACGCCCGCGAGGCCGTAGCCGGCCGGCTACGCTCTCGCGGGCGAGTCGCTAGAAGTACACGCCGTCAGTGGAAGGGGAACGTCTGCCGCGCCGCTGTCTCCTCGACCTGGCGCGTTTCCAGCGGGATGTCGGGGGTGATTTCAATCTCGTAGTTACCCACGCTGCCCGGCTCATCAGGCAGGCGGCCTTCGGTGAGGGCGCGGAAGAGCGGGAACGGGTCGAAGTCGAAGGCCACAATCCGCGACTGGCCGTCCAGCAGGGTCGCCAGGACGGCCCGCTCGAAGCGCAGGACGGTGGCAAGCTGGGGCAGTTGCAGGTCTAGCCGCGTCAGGTATGCTGCGAAGGCCTCGGCCTCCATCGAGGCGTAGGGGCGCGGGGGATGCCTGGACCAGAAGTCCTGCAACAGGGCGCGGAAGATGTCGGGGCCCAGGCTCAGCATCAGATAGCGCGACGTGAGCCGCAGCACGCCGACGACCATCGAGGCGCGGAACTCCCCAATGAGGCGATGGATGACGCCGACGCCTGGGTCGGCGGCCAGCTCGCGGCCGATGATGCCCTCGGCCTGGCGACCTACGGCTAACGCCCCGAGCGCGCTCTCCCAGGCGGCCGGCGTCACCGGATCCCCGACGTCGGGCGGCGCCTGCTCGGCAGGTGGGGTGGCCTCCTCCCTCGCCACCCGCACCAGTGGCCCATCACCCCGCGCCTCGCGCCGCGCGTCCCATAGGGTGTGCAGGCGTTCCAACTCGCGGGCCACCGTGTCGTAGCCTACCGCCGGCAGGAACGACGGCATCATCTCAAAGATGATCGCCTTGAGGTTGGGCAGCCGTGGAATCAGGCGGCGAGCTATATCGAAGAGGGCGTCGGGCATGGCCCCGCTATGGGCGTCCAGCCAGTAGCCCTCGACCTCCATGCCGCCTGCCAGATGCATCTCCCATACCCGGTCGAGGGGGATGGGCGCGAGGAAGTCGTCGACAGCCTGTCGGCCGTTCACCGCGTTACAGAAGATGTTGTGCAGGTCGAGGAGGATGCCACAGTCCGCACTTTCCGCCACCTGAGCCACGAAGACGCCGTCCGGCATCTCGTCGGCGCGGGGACGCAGATAGTTGACGCCGGTTTCCACGGCCACAGGCACAGGCAGGGCGGCCTGGAGGTCGTGGATGGCGCGCGTCGCGGCCTGTACTCCCTCGTCGGTCTGGCGGGGCGGCAGGAAGAAGCCGGTGAAGAACCCTTCGGCCTGATTGAAGCTCAGGTGCTCACTGAACCACGGTGAGCGCAGCCGTTCTACGGTATGGGCCAGCAGGCTCAACTGGTACGGCTCGGGGCGCGGCGTCCCGCCACAGGGGACGCCGACGCTGTGCACGAGCTTGCGGCCTGGCAGCCGCTCGATGTGGGCGAGGACATCGTCTGAGACTCGGTAGGGTTGAGTCGGATCGCGTGTCTCAGTCCAGGTCGTTTGAGGTTCGACCTCCAGCACAGCCACGAGGTCGGGCCAGCGTTGTAGGATCGGCTCGATGGCTGATGAGTAGGTCAGGCCCACCCCCAGCGCCGGCAGGTCGCTAGAAGCTGGGGCCGGCATGGATGTTCAGTTGCTGATCGACGATGAAGTCGAGTTCCTGGCGGAAGCGCCAGTCGAAACCGGAGTGGCACTGCCCGCAGCCCAACAGCCCGGCCACCTTGGCGGTCACCGCCTGGACCTGTTCCAGGTCGAACTGGACGGCGGTTGGCAGGGTGATGGTCACCGGCCGCGCGGTGGCCCACGGCTCTGGGTGGGGGCCGGCGGCCATGGAAGTGAGCTGCGCGCCCGCTGCCTTGACGCGCTGCTGGGGATCGACGACGAAGTCGCGCTCCTGCATGAAGATGCAGTCGACGCCGGAGAAGCAGCGGGGGTGGCCGAGCTTCTCAGCCAGATTGGCGATGCTCTTGTTGAAGGTGTCCAGGTTGTGAATGGCGGAAGCGGGCATCGTGACGCGGACGGTTCCAGAGAGACGGCGGGCCACTTGAGTCCTGTCTGGCATGTCAGACCTCCTGGGTGAGACTTGGAAGCCGATGGGACATGGGGTGTTGGCGCAAGCCGAGGGGGATGAAGGCGAGGAAGTGGGAAGGATAGTCATTATACCACAGGTTGTCGCGGTGCGGTGTAACGGTTTTGTGACGACTCGCCAGACCGGCTAGCGCGGCGCATGACTAGAGCAGGCGATGGCTTGTCGGGGGGGCGGCCATCGAGTATAGTTCGGGCGTCGAACCGTCACCCTGCGAGGTCAGTATGCCCCTGCAACTCTCTCTGGTTCCGATCGAGAAGCCCGATCCCAACCTCAATCTGGTCTTGGGCCAGAGTCACTTTATCAAGTCGGCGGAGGACATCCACGAGGCGCTCGTCAATGCCGTGCCGGGAATCAAGTTTGGCCTGGCGTTCTGTGAGGCGTCGGGGCCGCGCCTGGTGCGCACCAGCGGCACGGACCCGGATCTCGTGGCACTGGCGGCCACGAACGCGCTGGCAATTGGCGCGGGCCACACGTTCATTGTCTTGCTGGGCAATGCGTTTCCCATCAATGTTGTCAATACTATCCTGGCTGTGCCGGAAGTGGTGGGCCTGTTCTGTGCGACGGCCAACCCCGTTCAGGTTGTCGTTGCTGAGAGCGAGTTGGGCCGGGGCGTGCTAGGGGTCATCGACGGTCAGCCGCCGCTGGGCGTCGAGGATGACGCAGCGAAGGCGCACCGTCACGACTTCCTGCGCAAGATCGGCTACAAGTTCTAGCCCGCCGCGAGGGCGTCTGAAGGCGGGCAAGCGTCGGGCGTCAGGAATGGACAGCGGCGAGAGGGGGCTACCCCTTCGCCGCTGTGGTGTACTGGCGTCGCTGATGCTATGGGTGCGCTTACTTCTCGGCGGGTGCAGCGGCATCCGCGGGTGCAGCGGCATCCGCGGGCGCGGCCTCGGCGGCGTCAGCGGCCTCGGTGGTCTTGTCAACCACGGTGGCCTCGCTGCTCGATAGCTCGTGGGTCAGGACGGCCAGAGGGTTGGAGGGTGCGATGGCCTTCTCGAAGGCCTCCTCGCCGCCGTCGGGCACACTGGCGATGATGGCGGCCTGACCGGGCTTCAAGGACTTGGTGAGCTTCTCGATGTACTCCTTGGACTCACCCCGCTTATGGAACGCGCCGAAAATCAGACCGAGGCCGCCCATACTGGCGACGGCCGCGGCGCCGACGCCCGGCAGCAGGGCCACGATGAGGCCGAGGACGATACCCCACGCCAGGCCCTTCCCCGGCTCGCGCTTGCCCTCGCGGTGCTTCGAGAAATGACCGTCCTGGCCCATGACCAGAAGGTCAGCGGCGTAGACCTTCTCGACGCTCTTCAGCGCGTCCAGCGCGCCTTCGGCGGCGCCTTCGTCGGCGAAGCTCGCGGCCACGATGGTGTATTTACTCTTGTTGCTCATAGATTGGTTCTCCTTGTTGATCGGGCTTTGGGTACGATCACTTCTTGTCCAGGCCAGGTCGTCTTGGCGTGGCCCGACAAGGGGTGCGCCTGAATTGCGGCACGATTCACCTTCCTAATGGTACGGGTAGTTGACTTCATGCACAACCTACCAAAGGGTGTACAGATGGTGTATCTGCCCGTCCCCCTGGGACCATGCTATAATCAGACTGCTGGCAGCGGCGCGCAACACGGTATGGAGAACGCGACGAGATGGACTCCGAGGTTGCCTTCCGCATCGGCGCTCTGGCCGATGATCACCTGAATGGGGCGACCGAACTGGCGGCCCGCGCGGCTGACATCGTCACCCTGGCCGCCCAGGTCAGTCGCGCGCCTGGAGCATCCCAGTTTCTGGCCGACCTGGCGGAGGTGGGGCGCTTTCTCGCAGCCGCCCAACCGGCGATGGCCCCGCTGGTGCGCCTGGCCAATACGGCGCTGTGGGCCGCCGACCGCGCGCCCGTCGGCGAGAAGCGCGCCGCTGTCGAGCAGGCGGCTCAGGCCTTCGCCGCAGGGCTGACCACGAGCGCGGCCCTGGCGGTGGCTGGCGCGGCCGCCGCGCTACCGGCCCACGCCGTCGTGGTGACCCACTCCGCCAGTAGCGTCGTCGAGGCGACGTTGCGCCATGCCCATGCCCAGGGTCGCCTGAGTCGCGTCGTCGCCAGTGAAGCGCGACCGTTGGCCGAGGGCGCGGCGCTGGCGCGGCGGCTGGCGGCGGCAGGCATCCCAGTCACCCTCGTGACCGATGCCCTTGCGCCGTCCCTCGTCGGCGCGGCGGACGTCGTGCTGGTTGGCGCGGATACGGTTGCGCCCAGCCACGTCGTCAACAAGGCGGGCACGTACCCGCTGGCGCTGGCGGCGCGGGAGTGCGGGACACCGCTGATGGTCGTGGCAAGCGGCGAGAAGCTTCTTCCGACAGCGGTGTTCGACGCCGGGGCGGCGGTCGGCGAGGCGCGGGACCCGGCCGAGATGCTGGGGCATATACCGCCGGGCATGATGGTTCTGAACCGCCAGTTCGACCTCACCCCCCTCGACCTGGTGGCGTGGGTCGTGACCGAAACGGGGCCCCTCACGCGTGATGGGGTTATTGCCGCTTGCGAGGCCATCGTTGTTCATCCTGCGCTTCTGGGTTAAACTACACCTATGACACAGGCTGAGATCATCGCGGTCGGTAACGAAGTCCTGTCGGGCGACGTGGTGGACACCAACTCCAACTGGCTGGCCCGCCAGGTCACGCGGCGTGGCGGCCGCGTGGCGCGTATCACGACCATCCCCGACACCGTGGACATCATCGCCCAGGCGGTGCGCGACGCAGTCGCTCGCCGCGCCGACTTGATTTTGGTGACGGGCGGTCTCGGCCCCACGGCCGACGACCTGACGCTTGCTGGTATCGCGGCGGGTCTGGGACGCAACTTGACCGAAGACGCGGCCGCCCTTGGGATGGTCGCGCGACGGTATGCTGAACTGGCGGCGCGGGGCTACGTTCAGCCGGGTCTGACGGACGCTCGTCGCAAGATGGCCGTACTGCCCCAGGGCAGCCGCCCGCTGTGGAACTCGATAGGCGGCGCGCCGGGGGTGCGCGTCGATGTGGAGGACGCCACGATCGTTGCCCTGCCGGGGGTGCCGGAGGAGATGAAGGCGATTTTTCTAGAGAGCCTGACTGATCTGTGGGCCGAGCGGCTGCCTTTGGCGTATGCCGAGCGGGCGGGGCTGGCCCAGGTTCAGGATGACTCCCTCCTCGCGCCTCACCACCGCGCCGTGAGCGCTGCCTTCCCAAATGTCTACATCAAGACCCGCGTGCAGGCCTTCGGCATGGCCGACACCATCCTTGTCACCTTTGCCGCGTCGGCCTCCACCGCTGCCGAGGCGCAGGCCCGCGTGGATGCCGCCTTCGATGCGCTGCGCGACTTGCTGGCTGCCGCCGATATAGCCTTCGTGGGGGCCTAACATGATCCCAGTGCGCCTTCCGCCCTCGCCGCCGCCTGCCGCCGGCCATCGCGGGCGCAACGCTCTGCTGCTGGCGGGTGGGGCGGCGATTCTATCGCTTGTGTTGCTCAATGTCCCCGTCGCTAATACGCTCCTGTACCCCGTGCGGTTATTGGTGACGCTGGTCCATGAGGGCGGCCACGCGCTGGCGACGCTGCTCACGGGTGGCGGGGTGCAGCAGATCACGCTGGAGCCGGACGGCTCCGGCCTGACGGTGTCGGCGGGTGGCTGGCGGCCGGTCATCCTATCGGCGGGCTACGTCGGCGCGGCCGCCACGGGCGCGTTGATGCTGTATCTGTTACGCACCCCGCTGGGCGGGCGCGCGGCCCTGTACGCCCTGGCAGTGGTTCTGGGGGCGCTGACGCTGTTCTTTGTGCGCAACCTGTTCGGCTTCGTGACCGGGGCTGGGTTGACCGTGGCGCTGGCTCTAGCGGCGCGCTTCTTGCCTGAGTTGGCAGATCTGGTGCTGGCGGCGTTTTTGGCCGTTCAGTTGTGTCTGATGGCCTTGCTCGATCTGTTCAATCTGCTCTTCTCAACCGGGTTGTTCCCGGTGGGACACAACGACGCGGTCTTCATGTCGCGGATTATCCCGCTGCCTCCACTCCTCTGGGCGTTGTTGTGGTCGGCGGCCTCGGTCGGCCTCGTGTGGCTGGCGGTTCGCGGCTTGTGGCGAGGAATGTACGAGTAGCGACTCTTGAAGCTGGAGCCTGCCATGCCCCTCTTCCCCTCAACCTTCTCCATCGTCGCCATTGATCTCGCTAACGGTGATTTGGGCATCGCCGTCGCTTCCAAGTTCCTGGCGG
>JAHCIE010000171.1 GCA_026129385.1 Anaerolineae bacterium | reverse complement strand
ACGACATCGTCATTGCCGACATTCTGACCGAGGAGGCGCACGCCACCGCGCGCGACGTCGAAGCTCTGGGGCGGCACGCCCTCGCCCTGTCGGTAGATGTGGCTGACCGCGGCCAGGTCGAGGCGATGGTGCAGACCACCATCGAGCGCCTCGGTCGGCTCGATGTCGCCATCGCCAACGCTGCCCGCTCGATTCGCCGCGACTTCATCGATCTCACATGGGACGAGGCGTGGGCAACCCTCTCCGTCACCCTGTTTGGGGTGTGGCACACATGCCAGTTTGCCGCGCGCCAAATGGTCGCCCAGGGTGAGGGCGGCAAGATCATCATCATCGGCTCGGTCCACGCCGAGCGCCCCTACCGCCAATCGTCCGCGTACAACGTGGCCAAGTCCGGCGTGACCGCGTTGGGCGCTACGCTGGCGGGCGAGCTGGCTCCCCATCGCATCAACGTCAACATCATCCACCCCGGCTGGACGGACACGCCCGGCGAGCGCGGCCGCTTCTCAGCAGCCGATATCCAGGCGGGCGGCGCGCGGATACCCTGGGGCCGCCTCGCCCGTAGCGCGGAGATTGCCGACATGGCGCGCTTCCTGTGCTCCGACGCCGCCGACTACATCACCGGCTCGACCTTCAAGGTCGATGGCGGCTTTGTCCTTCGCTAACTCAAGCGAGCGTCCTTGCGCTCGTACCCTGTCGTCGCTTCGTTGCTGGCGGGCCGCCCTTCCTTCGGCGTCTGGCTGACTGTCGGCTCCACCGTGCTGGCTGAGGAGGTCGCTCTGGCCGGTTTCGACTGGGCGCTGATCGACTTGCAGCACGGCTACTGGCCTGAGGCTGCCCTCCTCAGCGCATTGCAGATCATCAGCCTCACGTCGAGCGTGCCCATCGTCCGCCCGGCGGCCAACGATCCGACGCTCATTGGCCGCGCCCTGGACCAGGGCGCGATGGGGGTCGTCGTGCCGATGGTGAACACCCGTGCCGAGGCCGAACGCGCCGCCGCCGCCGTCCGCTACCCGCCCCAGGGCGCACGCTCGGCGGGCGGCACACGCATGTTGCTGTACGGGGAGGACTACTTCAGTGCGGCCAACCCTGAGATTCTCCTGGCCGTGATGCTGGAAACACGGCAGGCTCTGGCGAATGTGGACGATATCCTGAGCGTGCCGGGCATCGACTGCGCCTTCATCGGCCCCGGCGATCTCGCTATCGACCTGGGCACGTATGGCAGGCCGAGCGACGAGCACGAGGCCGCCCTGCAAGCCATTCTCCAGGCGGGCCAGCGGCACGGCGTCGCCGTGGGCCTGGCGTGTGGCTCACCGGAAGTCGCGAAGCGCCGTGCGGCCGAGGGCTTCCAGTTCGTCGATGTCGGCGTGGATATCAGCTTCTTCTGGCAGGGCCTCCGCGCCGCCCAACGCGCCGTCAAGGAGATGTAGGGGCAAAGCGACCCGCCTCTATACGCCCCATCATCCACAGGAGTTATTCTCATGTTCAAGGGAATCTGGCCCGCGATGCTGACCCCCTTCGACGCCCACGGCGACGTCGATTTGCCCGCCCTGGACCGTCTGGTCGACCATCTCATCGCCGAGGGCGCTCACGGCCTCTACGTGTGCGGCAGCACCGGCGAGGGCCTGCTGATGAACGTCGCCGAACGCATGGCGGTCACCGAGCGCACCATCCAGCGCGTTGCAGGCCGCGTGCCAACCATGATTCACGTCGGCATGATCCCCACCCGCGACGCGGCCACCCTGGCCGCCCACGCCCGCACGGCGGGAGCCGACGCCGTGGCCGCCATCCCACCCACCTTCTTCGCCTACAGCTTCAACGCCATCCGCGACCACTACGCAGCCATTGGCGACGCCGCCGCGATTCCCCTGTTCATCTACAACATCCCGTCGGCGGCGGCCATCAACGTCACGCCGCAGATGGTGGCGCAGATGCAGGCGACCATCCCCAACCTGGTGGGCATGAAGTGGACGTCGCCGAACCTGTACGAGATGCGCCAGATCATCGAGTTACCCAACATGACCGTCTTCTCCGGCCCCGACGAGATGTGCCTGCCCGCGTTGAGCATGGGCGTGGTTGGCGCCATCGGCTCGACCTACAACCCCATGACCCGCCACTTCGTGCGCCTGTACGACGCCTACGTGGCGGGCCACCTGGCCGAGGCGCAGGAGTTGCAGTTCATCGCTAACCGCGTCATCAAGGCCTGGCTCGGCCACCCCGGCGCTCTCAAGGTCATGATGCGCTGGCAGGGCGTGCCCATCGGCAGCCCGCGCGCCCCTCTAGAGTCGCTGCCCGCCGAGCGAGAGGCCGCCCTGGCCGCCGACCTGCTCGCAGCGGGCTACACCTACCCGGTCGCTGAGGCGCAGGCGGCGCGCCAGGCATCAGGGTGATCATCGACTCCCACGCCCACCTGGGCAAGTGGCACCGTCTCGACGGCTCGCCGGAGCGATTGCTGCGCGAGGCGGATCGCCTGGGTATCGAGCGGCTGTGCGTCAGCAGCGCGTGGGCCATCGCCTACGAGCCGGACGAGGGCAATCAGCAGGTGCTGGACGCTGTCGCCCGCTGGCCCGACCGTCTCGTCGGCTACTATGCCATCCCTTCGGCCCACTACGCCGCTCAGGCGGTGCGCGAGTTGCCCGACGTAGTGGGCGACGGCGGGATGCGCGGCCTGAAGATCTACACTCGCTACCGGATCTTCGAGGGCGGGCTAGCCTGGACCGGCGTGACGCTCACCGAGCCGTCGATGTGGCCCCTGTTCGAGCTGGCCGCTGAGTTACGGCTGCCAGTGCTCGCCCACGCCGCGCCCCAGGAGTTCGACGCCGTGGCGCGGCGCGTGCCCGGCGTGCGGCTCATCATCGCCCACCTCGGCGACACGGGCCAGGGCAGCGGCGACTACCACCGTGCCCTGGACGTGGCCCGCCGCCACCCGAATGTGTATGTCGATACGTGCGGCTCGATGGTCAACCTGACCCTGGTCGAGGACGCCGTGGCCGCCCTGGGCGCGGACAGGGTCCTGTTCGGCACCGACCTACCCATTCTCGACCCGGCGGCGCAGCTGGCGAAGGTGACCGGCGCGCGCCTCGACGCGGCGGCCAGGCAGCGCATCCTGGGGGAGAACATCGCGGCGCTGCTGGAGCGCGGTCCGTGACCGACGCCGTCGACATCAACGCCTATTGGGGCGGCTGGCCCTACTGGCCAGTCACGGTGCGCACGCCTGCCGACCTGCTGACCCTCCTCGACGCCAATGGCATTCAGTACGCCGCCATGTCGTCGCTCAAGGCCGTCTTCGTCGATTGCGTGGCGGGCAACGCCGACCTCGCCACCCTGAGCGCGGCGAGCGGCGGGCGCGTCCTGCCCTACCTCGTCGTCAACCCGCTGTGCGAGGCCGAGGCGGTGGCTCTGGTAGACGGCGCGGCGCAAGGGCCATTCGTCGGCTTCAGCCTGTTCCCCATGCATCACGGCTACAGCCTGGACGAAGATCTGCCCGCCCTGGCCCACCTCCTCGACCGCGCAGCGGCGTGGGGCTGGCCTGTGCTGGTCCCGCTGCGGCTGGCGATGCACTTCTGGCTACCAGTCCTGCCGCTTGCCTCGATCGTGCGCCTGGCCGAGCGCCACCCCGGCGTGACCGTCATCCTGGGCGCTGTCAACTACGAGAGCCGAGCCGCCCGCGCCGCCTTGCGTCGCCTGCCCAATCTTTATGTCGAGCTTTCCGCCGATGCCCAGATCGACGCCGTGACCGACTACGTGGCGGCCGGTCCCGACCGCGTGCTCCTCGGCACGGGACTGGTTCTGCAACAACCCGCACCCGCCCTGGCGAAGGTCCACGCCGCCGACCTATCGCCCGCCGTCCACGCTGCCATCTTGCGGGGCAACGCCGCCCGCCTGCTACGCCTGCCTGGAGAGTGAGCCATGCCCACTGTTACGCCCGAGCAGATCGAGCTACTGCGCCGCATCGACACGCCGACCGTCTGCAATGCCGTGGAGAAGCTCGACATTCGCCCCCCCACCGACGGACACCTGGGCGCGGAGGTGCGCTGCCTGCTGCCTGAGCTGGGCATCATGGTCGGCTACGCCGTCACGGCGCGCTTCGGCTCGACGGTGCGCGGTGTCCAGCACAGCATGGAACCCTACTGGCGCATGTGGGACAACCTGGAAGCCTCGCCCCAGCCCGGTGTGCTCGTCACCGAGGAGGTTGGCCCCGACCCCGGCCGCGGCTGCATCCTGGGCGACGGCATGGCGACGGTCGCCCGCCGCCTGGGCGGCATCGGCGTCGTCAGCAATACAGCGGTGCGCGACATCGCGGGCATCCGCGCCCTGGGCGGCTTCCACGTCTTCGGCCTGGGCCTCGTACCTTCCCACGGCAACTTTGGTCTGGTGGATGCGGGGACGTCGGTGACCGTCAGCGGCGTCTCGGTCGCGCCGGGCGACATCGTGCACGGCGACGAGAACGGCGTCGTCGTCTTCCCCGCCGCCCACGTCGCCGACGTCATCCGCCTCGCCCACGAGATTATCGCCTTCGAGGCTGACATCTTCGGCTACTTCCGCGCCCCCGACTTCAGCCTGGCCGGCCTGAAGAGACGCCTGGGGGCATGACGACCGACCACCGACCACCGATGACGGACCGCCGACGACTGACCACCGACCACCGAGCCATCGCCAATCTCCAATCCCTATTCCCCAATCACTTGCCATGAACACCCGTCGCCTCGGCCGCACCAACCTCATCGTCTCCGAACTGGCCCTGGGAACCGTCGAGCTAGGGCTGACCTACGGCATCCCGCGCCCCGGCGAGACTGGCCCGCCCGACGAGGCCGACGCCGCGCGCCTGCTCAACCGCGCTGTCGACGCGGGCATCACCCTCATCGACACCGCCCGCGCCTACGGCACAGCCGAGGCGGTCATTGGCCGCGCGCTGCGCCATCGGCGCGGCGAGATTGTCCTGGCCAGCAAGTTCACCCTGCTGGGGCCAGGCGGTCAGCTCTTGAGCGGCGACGCCCTGCGCGGCCACTTCTGGGCGTCGCTGGATACCAGCCTGCGCGCCCTGCGCACCGACTGGCTCGACCTGTATCAGGTCCACGCCGGTAGCGACCCAGCCATCCTGGCCGACGGCGTGCTCGCCGAGCTACTGGCCCAGGCGCGCGCGGCGGGTAAGATTCGCTTCGCGGGCCTCAGCGCCTACGGGCGCGAGTTGCCCCTGGCGGGCCTGGCGACGAACACCTTCGACACGTTGCAAGTCGCGTACAACGTCCTCGACCGCCGCATGGAGGAGCGGGTCTTTCCCCTCGCCCGGCAACAGGATGTCGGTATCGTGGTGCGCTCGGCGCTGCTCAAGGGCGCGCTCACCGACCGCGCCGACAGCCTCCCGCCTCACCTGGACGCCCTGCGCGTGGCGGCGCACGCCTTCCGCGCCCTGGCCGCCGACCTCCCCGGCCGACCCACGGCGGTGCAAGCCGCGCTACGCTTCTGTCTGGCTCACCCGGCCATCAGCGCGACCCTCATCGGCGTGCGCGACATGGCGGAATTGGAAGAGGCCGTCGCCGTGGCGAGCGCGCCCGCCATCCCCCTCGACGCCCTGGCCGCCCTACGCGCCCTATCCGTCCCCGACGAGCGCCTCCTCGACCCCGGAACCTGGGGCATCCCCTGACAATGCAGCCACCCTCGACATCTCGATGGGCGAACACGCATCGGATGATAACCAACCTGGGCGAGGCGTGGTCGGTCGTCGCTGGTCCGTGGTCGCCCTACGCAGGAACCAGGGGCAGGCTGGGAACCACGTCCAGGTCCCAGCCGCTACGGCGACCGTCGTCCCACGCGAAGTAGCCCGCCGCCCCGATCATGGCTGCGTTGTCAGTGCACAGCCAGATGGCCGGGTAGCGCACCGGGGCAGGCGACTGGGCGGCGATGGCCTCGCGCAGGGCGGCGTTGGCCGCTACCCCACCCGCCAGCAACACCTCCCGCGCGCCATAGGCGGCGGCCGCCTGGACCGTCTTGGTCACCAGCACATCAACCACAGCGTCCTGGAAGGCCCGCGCCACGTCGGCCACCGGGATGTCGCCGCCCGCCGCCTCGATCTCGCGGGTCAGGCGCAGCACGGCCGTCTTCAGGCCGCTGAAGCTGAAGTCGTACGTACCCGGTAGCCAGGCGCGGGGGAGGGTCAGCGCGCCGGGGTCGCCGCCGCCGGCCGTCCTCTGGATGGCTGGGCCGCCGGGGTAGCCCAGGCCAAGCATGCGCGCCACCTTGTCGAAGGCCTCGCCCGCCGCGTCGTCGAGGGTACTGCCCAGGGCCAGGTAGCGGGCGTGCCCGGTCATCAGCACCAGATCGGTGTGGCCGCCGGAGACGATGAGGCACACCAGGGGAAACTCAGGATCGGGCTTGTCCTCGTTGGGCGGCACGCGCAGCCAGTTGGCGTAGATGTGCCCTTCAAGGTGATTGACGCCTACCAGGGGCAGGCCGCGCGCCAGGGACAGGGCCTTGGCGGTGTTGACGCCCACCAGCAGCGACCCGGCCAGGCCGGGGCCGTAGGTAACGGCCAGCGCGTCCAGGTCGCCCCAGCCGACGGCCGCTTTCGTCAGCGCCTCCTCGATGACCGGCACGATGGACAGGATGTGCTGCCGCGAGGCCAGCTCCGGAAAAACACCACCGTACGGCGCATGCAATGCCTCCTGGGAGGCGACCACGTTGGACAGGACATGACGGCCATCGCCGATGACTGCGGCGGCGGTCTCGTCGCAACTGGTTTCAATCGCTAGAATCCGTCTCATCCTCGTCACTCCTGACCGTCTCGACTCGCCCGCTCGCCCGCCGCGGCCGCCTTGTCATCAGCTGAATGAACAACGCTGTCGCCACGAGACGCCCGATCGCTGACAGCACGAACATCAGCCGATAGCCCATCTGGTTGACCAGGGACGCGCCGATGAGGGGGCCGAGAAAAGCGGCGAAGAATACAGCAGTCTGGTACAGAGCCACGTAGCGCTCGCGCCCCCGGTCAGGCGTCATGGACAACAGCAGGTTGAACTGGGCTAGAGTATAGCCCGCCCACACGAAA
>JAHCIE010000170.1 GCA_026129385.1 Anaerolineae bacterium | reverse complement strand
GGCGGCGCGTGAGGCCGCCGCCGCGCCCGCCGCTGCGACACCCGCCGCCCGCGACGCGCCTCGACCGCTCGACGACGGTGCGCGCACCACATCCACATCCTCACCGGCGGCCAGGCGTCGCAGCGCCTGGACTTCCTTGGCCGACAGCCGCCGCCACTGGCCGGGAGGCAGGTCGCCCAACTGGATGGGGCCGACGCGCATCCGAATCAGGTCCCGCACCGGATGCTCGATGGTGTCAAACATGCGGCGCAACTGGCGCTTGCGCCCCTCGCGCAGCACCACCCGTAGCCAGGTCGAGTCGCGCTTCTTCTGCAGCACCGAGATTTGGGCGGGCTGAGTGGGGCCATCCTCCAGGACGATGCCGCGCGCCAACTGCGCCAGCAGCGTCTCGCTCGGATGGCCGGCGACGCGAACCTTGTACTCTTTCTCGTGCTCGAAACCGGGGTGGGTCAGCCGGTAGGCCAGGTCGCCGTCGTTGGTCAGCAGGAGCAAGCCCTGGCTCTCCATGTCCAGGCGGCCGACGGGGTACACGCGGCCCACGTCCGCGGGGATCAGGCTCAGCACCGTCGGCCGGTCGTGGGTGTCCTCGGCCGTCGTGACCACATCCGCCGGCTTATTGAGGGCGAGATACACTTTCGCCTCGGGCGTGAGGGGCTTACCGTCGACCTCGATGCGGTCACGCTCGGGGTCCACCTTGACGCCCATCTCGGTCACGATCTCATCATTGACTGTTACCCGCCCGGCGGCGATCATCGCCTCCGCGTGGCGGCGCGACGCGACCCCCGCCTCGGCCATCACCTTCTGCAATCGTTCCAGCGCCATGCGTGACCTCCCGGCGCCGACGTTTGCGCCGCCCCTAATTATACGCGCGCCCGGTAGGACGACCAAGGCCGCACGAGTGAAAGAAATGCGTGTGAAAATGTATGAAGTAGGTATGGATGACGCGCTGCGATAGTAGAGAGGCGACGTGTAGCCACCCCGGCTTCACCTCTGCAGCCGCAGCCGGACAAGGGGGGACAATGAAAACTTCATATGCTCCAGTCATTCGGCGGGCCTGGTTCGTGGTGCTCCTGTTGGCGCTCATGCTCTGGGCGTCTGATGCAGTGAGCGCATCAACTGTGCCGGCTCCGCCCCCATCGCCCTTTCCCGCGCCTAACGCACAATCCGGCCTGGCGCCCCGCCTGGTGGCGGACGGGCAGCTCGTGTACGGCCACAACATGGCAGGCTTCGATCTAGAGGCCCATCTGCGCGCCAGCGCGCCCCACCTCCTCGGCCTCCATCAGGACCTGTTCGCGGTCTCTCTGAATGAGAGCATCAACCCACGGGTGCTGCTGACGCTGACGGAGATGCAGTCAGGCATCGTCAGCAACAAGTCGGCTACCCCGGCTCAACTCGAGAACCCGTTCGGCTTGCCTCAGAAGGATGCCGGCTCACAACTGTATCAGGTGGCATCCGCGATGAGCAACGCCTTTGTGAGCCACTACTACGGGCCGTCGAACGAACCCGTCAGCAAGCGCGCCCCGCTCCAGGTGACGACCCAGGACGGCAAGACTGTCGTGGTAGATGGGTCTGTCAACGCCGGTAGCTACGCCGTCCTGACGGGCCTGGCGCTGCTGACCCGCTCAGACGCCCTGGACAAGGCCATCGATCCGGCTAACCCCCAGGGCTTTCGCCAGACCTATGAGCGCCTCTTCCCCGGCCAGAATCCCCTCGACGAGTCCAACGTCTTGCCCAAGGCGGCTGACCTGCTGAAAGCCTCCAGCCTGCCGACGTTGGAGTTGCCCTTCCCAGTCGGCGAAGCCTGGAAGTTCAACGGCGTCCATTACGTGAGCGGTACACGGACGCAAATGGCGTCCATCGACTTCAGCAAGTCCTTCCCAGCGCCAGGGACCGACATGCGCAACGATTGGGTGATGCCTGCTGCGCCCGGCAAGGTGCAGCTTACGGGTCGTTCCGACAATACCGGCTGCCAGATCAGCGTATCGCATACACCGGACGGAAGTACCCGCACATCCTACCTCCATCTAGTGAATCCCCAGGTGTCACACGGACAGGACATCTCGGCTGCCAACCTTACGACAACCCGGTTGGCGAACCCCGCTAGCAACTATGCCGATGCCATCACAAGATGCTGGCCCGGAACCTGGAGCAACCCCCACGTTCACTTCACGCTGTTCGTCGGCGGTGTACCTGCGCTGCTGAACGGCGTCCAGCTATCGGGTTGGACCGTACATAGCGGAACGTACTCATACGACTGCCGCACCAGCACCATGTGGCTGGAGAAGGCCGGCCAGAAGAAGTACGCCTGGTGCAGCGGCACGGGCGGTGATACCGTGCCGCGCGGCGGCGGCGATCCCGACGACAACCGCTCGCTCGGCTCGGGGCAGACCCTGGCCGGGACCATCAGCCCGATGACGGATGAGGATACCTACGCGTTCGTCGGCCTGGCTGGACTGGCTGCCACCATTCGCATGAGCCGCAGCGGCGGCAACCTCGACAGCTACCTGAAGCTGTATGGTCCCGACAACCGACTGCTGAATGATCCAGGCGCAGATGATGATCGCGGCGGGAATGGTGACGCCCTCATCGATCGGCTACGTCTCCCGCAAACGGGCGTCTACAGGGTTGTGGCCTCCAGCTGGAATGGTAGCTCGACCGGCTCCTACAACATCAGCCTGACTCTCGCCGCCTCGGGCGGAACGACGAGCGGGAACCTGGCGCGCGGCAAGACAGCCTGGGCCACGTCCAGCGATTCGTACTTCCCCGCCTCCAACGGTAATGATGGCAATACGGGGACCCGGTGGTCGTCCAGAACCTCAGGCGACCAGTGGTTCACGATCGATCTCGGCTCAGCCCAGACGTTCAACCGCTTTGTCGTTCGCTGGGAGGCGGCTTACGCTCGCACATACTGGCTCGCCTACAGCGATGACTACCGGACCTGGTGGGGTTGGCAGCGGACACTGAGCAGTCGGCAAGATGACTCGATCACGTTCTCGCCAGGCGCACACCGCTACGTCGGGGTCTTCATGATCGACCGGGCGCCGTGGATGAGCAACTTCTCCTTCTGGGAGTTCGAAGTCTACAACGGCGGCGGGGCGTCGAAGAAGGACGGCGAGGGAACCGGTAAGAGTGATGGCAGCGTGGAGGAGACGCCGCCGGTCCCCGTGCCTCTCGACATCCACCCAACGCCGTAGTCCGAAGATATGCGGTTCGCGTAACCAGGCGTCGCCAGCGGAGCAACCGAGGGGCCGGGCAACCATTGCCTGGCCCCTCTCTTGGCGTGGTCGGTAGTCGCCTGCCGTGGTCGGTGGTCAGTGGTCGGTGGTCGCCTGCCGTGGTCGATGGTCGCGTACCGTGGTCGGTGGTCAGTGGTCGGTGGTCGCCTGCCGTGGTCGGTGGTCGGTGGTCGCCTGCCGTGGTCGGTGGTCAGTGGTCGGTGGTCGCCTGCCGTGGTCGGTGGTCAGTGGTCGGTCGTCTCTTCCAGCGGCGGCAGGCTGTCCAGGTCGGGCAGGCCGAAGTGTTCCAGGAAGCGGGCCGTCGGCGCGTACAGGAAGGGGCGGCCGACGCTCTCGGCGCGACCTACCTCTTCGATGAGGCCGCGCGCCAGCAGCGTGCGCACGGCGTGGTCGGCGCTGACGCCGCGCACGGCCTCGATCTCCGGCCGGGTGATGGGCTGGCGGTAGGCGATGATGGCCATCGTTTCCAGGACGGCCGGCGATAGGGGCGGATCCTGCCCCAGGCCGAGGAAGCGCTGCACTGCCGCCGCCGCATCCGGCGCGGTGGTCAGGCGCACCCGTCCGCCGAGGCGTTGCAGGCGCAGGCCGCGCCCGGCCAGGGCGACCGTCAGCTCATCCAGGGCGGCCTCGATAGCGTCGGGCGTCGTCTCCGCCGCCTGGGCCAGCTGGTCGAGCGTCGCCGGGCCTGGGGCGACGAACAGTAGACTCTCCACCAGGGCCGGCAGCGAGAGGGGGGGCGTCGCGTGAGGCGTAGCGTCCATGAGCCTGGGGTCAGTCGGAGGCCGGTCGGCCGTGGCAACTCTTGAACTTGCGCCCGCTGCCGCAGGGACACGGGTCGTTGCGGCCGCGTTTGGCGTCCTCGGCCTTCACCCACTCCATCACCCGCGCCGCAGGTTCGTTGCGGCGAACGAGCTGGGCCATGATGTTCATCGTTGGGCGCACGTGGTTGAAGAACAGGTACAACCCAGCGCACAGGTAGTTGTGACCCGGCTCGCCGTCCCGCGACAGGATGAAGCGATCCTTGGGGCAGCCGCCGTGGCACAGCTGACGCACGTCACAGTCGCGGCATTGCTGCGTCAGCAGGTCGCGCTTGTTGTCGCCGAAGCGGCGCATCGGGGGCGAGGCCACCAGCTCGAGCATGTGGGTCTCATGGATGTTGCCCAGCTTGAACCTCGGCTCCACGAAGTGGTCGCAGGTGTACAGGTCGCCGTTGTGCTCCAGGGCCGGGCCATAGCCGCACGTCGGGGCATGGATGCACAATAGGTGCTCGCCGAAGTAGGCATGCAGCGTCACGTCGAAGAGTTGCACGTAGACCTTGCCCACGTCGCGGCGAATCCACTCCTCGTAGATGTCCACCAGGAAGCGGCCGTACTGCTCGCCGCCCACCGAGCGCTCCGTCACCAGCGAGCCTTCCTGGGTGTACAGCAGGCGGTGGCCGCCGGGCCGTTCGCTCCAGCCCAGGTTGGCGATGGGCAGCGTCTCGGCCGTCGCCCGCTCGACGATGGGAATGAACTGCATCCACTCCGCGCCTAGCTCGTCGCGGAAGAAGCGGTACACCTGGCGGCCGTGATGCTGGTTGGCGGCGTTAACCGTGCACAGGATGTTGAAGTCCACGCCGTGCTTACGCAGGAACTCCCAGCCGCGCATCACCTGCTTGAACGTGCCCTGGCCGCCCTTGTTGAGGCGATAGGTGTCGTGGATCGGCTGCGGGCCGTCGACGCTCAGGCCGACCAGGAAGTTGTGCTCCTTAAGGAAGGCGCACCAGTCGTCGTCCAGGAGGACGCCGTTGGTCTGGAAGCTGTACTCGATTTCCTGACCAGGCCGCCGATACTGGTTGACGAACTCGACCGACTGCTTGAAGAAGTCCAACCCCATCAAGGTCGGCTCGCCACCCTGCCAGGCCACCATCACCGTCGGTGTCCGGTGCGCTTCCAGCAGCTGGCGGATGTAGGCCTCCAGCGTGGCCTCGGCCATGCGGCTCTTGGAATTGGGGTACAGGGCCTCTTTGGACAGGAAGAAGCAATAGGTGCAGTCCAGGTTGCAGGTCGAGCCGCTGGGCTTGACCAGCAGGTGGAAGCGGGGCGGAGCCGTGGCGCGTACCGCCGGGCTGATGGCGGGTGTCATCTGGGTTGTCACGCTTGCCCTCCCATCTACAGGCCAACAGAGATGCGCTGTCGGGCATGGCCCCACTCTCCCCGACGCGCAATCTTACTCAGCCTTGCCCGAAGCGTCTAGTGGACGCTCGCCGCGCTCAAGACCTACGATTCGCGCCCACGGCGAAGGGGTTGAAGTTGGTGTCCACGTCGTAGTAGTCCTCGCGCTCGGCGCGCTTGAGGAAGGCCACCACGCGATAGGTGACGGGCGTGAACACCACCTCTACGCCTACCTTGAAGACGTAGTTGCTCACCAGCACCGCCCATAGCAGCTCGTTGGGCAGCACGCCGTAGAACGCCACCACGACGAACACCACCGTGTCGATGCCCTCGCCCACCAGTGTCGAGCCGATGGTCCGCGTCCACAGCCAGCGCCCCTCGGTGGCGACCTTCATCTTGGCCAGCACAAAGCTGTTGGCGAACTCGCCGGCGAAGTAGGCCAGGAGACTGGCGGCGACGATGCGTGGCGTCTGGCCGAGGATGGCGCTGAAGGCGTCCTGGTTGGGCCAGTCGGCAGCCGGCGGCAGCCAATCGACGACGGCGAAGACGACCGCCGCCGCCACCAGCCAGAAGAAGCCGGTCCAGATGACGCGGCGGGAGCGGGCGTAGCCGTAGACCTCGGTCAGGATGTCGCCGAAGATGTAGGCCAGGGGGAAGAGGAGCGTCCCGCCGTCGAAGCTCAGCGGCCCCAGGGACACAATCTTGGTCGACGCCACGTTCGAGATGAGAAGCACGGCTACGAAAGCGGCGGTGATGAAGTCCAGGTAACGATACGTGCGCTGCGGCATGGTCGGTCACTCCAACGGCTGAGTCGGGCAATTATAGCGTCATTCGCCCGTGATGGCCTACAGCCCGTGGTTGAGCGCGATGCCCGCCTTGACAACATCTGCCCGTCATAGTAATATATACTGTAGATATATACCTACAAGGAGCAAGTGATGGAGATCGCCAGACTGTTTCAAAACGGGAAGAGCCAGGCCGTGCGCCTGCCTAAGGCATTTCGCTTCGCGGGCGACCGGGTGTTCATCAAGCGCGTGGGCAACGCGGTCGTCTTGCTGCCTTACGAACACGGGTGGGATACTCTGGTCGAGAGCCTGGAGCGCTTCTCTGACGACTTCATGGGCGAGCGTGATCAGTCGCCGCCCCAAGACCGAGAAAGCGCCTTCGAATGAAGTACATGCTGGACACCAACATCTGCGTCGCGCTCATCCGTCACAGGCCGCCCGCCCTACTGAACAAGATTCAAGCGTTCCCCATCGGCGATGTCGGCCTGTCGTCGATCAGCGTGGCCGAGCTCCAGTATGGGGCGCAGAAGAGTCGGCACGCCGCCCAGAACCAGCAGGCCTTGGCGCAATTCCTACTGCCCCTGGTGATCGCCGACTTCGACTACGATGCCGCGCTCGCCTACGGGGAGATCCGCGCGCACCTGGAGCGGCAGGGCGCGCCCATTGGATCGATGGACACGCTCATCGGCGCCCACGCCGTCAGTCTAGGCGTCACCCTCGTCACGAACAACCTGCGCGAGTTCAGCCGCATTCCCCACCTGCCAGTCGAAGACTGGATGACCGCTTGACCTACGCGGAGGACGTTGACGACCGTATTGGCAAACCGCGCTCCGCACTTGTCAATTTCACCGCTTCTGGTAAAATCCCGCTATCCCCCCCGCCCCGGGGAGG
>JAHCIE010000017.1 GCA_026129385.1 Anaerolineae bacterium | reverse complement strand
TTATCACGACATTACCGACATCCCGCAGCATTACCTGGCCGAGGTGGCCCACTTCTTCACCGTCTACAAGGACTTGCAGGGCATCAAGGTGACACCGGTCGGGTGGGAGGGCGCGGCGTCGGCCAAGAAGGCTATCACCCACGCCATGCGCCTGTACCAGACGGAGATTCGCCAGCTGCCAGGGTGGCTGGTCAGCCCGCCCTCCGATGATACCGTTTCGGACGATGAGCCGCCGGTGGATCCGGTGGAGGGAGTGGACGGCTAGCAGTTGCCGTGGGCTACCGAGACGCCTGACAGGTTTTCTGAGAACCTGTCAGGCGCTTTTTGGGTCTTACCCGCCCAGATTGATGCCGAACAGGGGCAGGATGAAGCTGATGACGATCAGCAACACCGAGAGGCTACCGATGACGATGGTCGTTGTCCAGGCGATGGCATTGAAGAGCCGCCCGTTGACGTAGCGTCCCATTAACTCCGAGTCGTTTACCAGGCGCATGATGAACAGCAGCTCGATGGGTAGCAGGACGCCGTTGATGACTTGCACCAGGACCAGAACCTGAAACAGCGGCAGACCCGGAATGAGAATCACGGCTGCGCCCAAGATCAGCAGGATGGTGAAGAGGCCGTAGAAGATACGGGCGTGGGTGAAGTCCTCGTCCAGGCCTGACTGCCAGCCGAAGGCCTCGCACACCGAGAAGGACGTGGCGACGGGCAGCACGCCTGCGGCCAGCATCGACGCGCCGAACAGGCCAATCGCGAACAGGTACTTGGCGAATGGTCCTGCCAATGGCTCCAGCGCCACGGCCGCGTCGGCGGCCGTCTGGATTTGGATGCCCTTGACGTAGAGGGTTGCGCCCGTGGCGACGATGATAAAGTAGGCGATCAGGTCCGACAGCAGCACGCCGATGGCCATGTCGGCGCGCGCTTCGTCGTAGTTGCGCACGGTGATGCCCTTATCGACAATGGCTGATTGCTGGAAGATCTGCATATACGGCGTGATGGTTGTGCCGATAAGGGCCATCAGTAGCAGCAGGAACGAGGGTTCGAGCTGCACCGTGGGCACGAAGGTGCTGCGAACCACCTCGCCCCAGTTGGGGCGGGCCATGAAGGCAGCGATGATGTAGGCCAGGAAGGCTGTGCTCATCAGGAGGAAGACGCGCTCGACGCGCCGGTAGCTGCCCTTGACGATCAGCCACCATAGCGCCACGGCCATGATTGGCACCGAGATGTACTTGGTAACGCCGAAGAGTTCCATCGCTGCGGCGATGCCCGCGAACTCTGAGACGATCGTGGCGGCGTTGGCGATCAGCAGCGTCGACATGGCGAAGGCCGTCCAGCGCACGCCGAACCGCTCGCGAATCAGGTCCGACAGGCCCTTGCCCGTGACCACCCCCATCCGTGTGACCATTTCTTGGACGACGAACAGGCCAACGGTGATGACAACGATGACCCACAGCAGGCGGTAGCCGTAGAGCGCGCCGGCCGAGGCGTAGGTGGCGATGCCGCCGGCGTCATCGCCGGCCAGGGCGGCAATGACGCCGGGGCCAAGTACGGCCAGGTAGGCCACGAGGGTTGAACGGCGCCGGCCGAAGCGAGCGCGGAGCTGGTTGCCCGGGTCGCCAGCGGTTTTAGCCATGGGTGTCATCCATTTCAGGCGCGGCCTACTCGGTCAGGTGAATCCCGAACAGCGGGAGGATGAGGGTTACCGTCAGCAGGATGATGGATAGCAGGCTGACGATGATAGTCGTCCCCCAGGCGATGATGTTGACCCAGAGGTTGTTGACGTACGGCCCCATCAGCTCCTGGTTGTTGATGAGGCGCATGATGAAGAACAGCTCGACGGGCAGCAGCGCGCCGTTGAGGGCCGAGGTAAACACCAGGAGCGGCACCAGGGGGAGCCAGGGGATGAGCACCAGCAGCGCGCCGACAATCAGCAGCACGGTGATGATGCCGTAGAAGATGGGCGCGTCGCGGAAGCCGTGGTCGAGGCCGTTCTCCCAGCCGAAGGCTTCGGTGATGGAGTAGGCTGTGGTGATGGGCAGAACGCACGCGCCGATGAGGGACGCGCCGAGCAGGCCGATGGCAAACAGGAGGTAGGCGTACTGCCCGGCGATGGGTTGCAACGCCAGGGCCGCATCCTGGGCCGTTTCCACCTGGACGGCTGCGACGTGCAGGGTGGCGGCGGTTGCCACGATGATGAAGAAGGTGACGCAGTTGGAGAGAAACGCCCCCAGCACGGCATCGAAGCGTTGCAGGCCGTAGTGGGCGGCGGTCACGCCCTTGTCTACCACGCTCGATTATGGCAGACTGCATCAAGGGGCGATGGTCGTGCCTACGTGGGCGACGAAGACGAAGAGAAACTCCGGGTCCCATTGCCAGGTTGGAACAACGGTGGCGCGCGCCACTTCGCCCCAGTCGGGGTGGGCCAGGAACGCCGCGCCTACGTAGGCCAGGAAGACGGTGGTCAGGGCGAGGAAGATGCGCTCGACACGGCGGTATGAGCCGCGCGTGACCAGGAACAATACTACGCCAGCGGCGATGGGGGTGGCAACCCAGCGCGGAATCTGGAACAGGCCCAGGGCGGCGGCGATGCCCGCGAACTCGGCGATGACTGTGCCTGCGTTGGCGATGAGGATGACCAGCATGGCGAAGGCGGTCCAGCGTACGCCGAACTGCTCGCGGATCAGGTCGGACAGGCCTTTGCCGGTGACAGCCCCCATGCGCGCGGCCATCTCCTGCACCACGGCCATGCTGATGGTCATGGGCAGTAGAACCCACAACAGGCTATAGCCGTACTTTGCGCCGACGACGGAGTACGTGGTGACGCCGCCCGCGTCGTTGCCCGCGTTGGCGGCGATCAGGCCGGGGCCGAGCATCGCCAGGTAGGCCAGAGCGCCCGGCCCAACCAGGCGGCCCGGACGGGTGCGGAAGCGCTCGCGCCAGCGTTCCAGCCGCGACGCGGTCGTGTCGCTCATCGGTTCGTCCCGAACATGTCACGCTGGGCTTCGTCAGGCAGGAGCCGCTCCAACGCATCATGGGCATGGATGATGCCCACCAGCTTTCCGTCCTCGATGACGGGCATGGCGAGCAGGTTGTAGCGCACCATCTGCTCGGCGACATCGTTGGCCGCTTCGTCAATCTGGGCTGTGATGAGTAGCGCCGGGTCGCCTACCAGGTTTGCCAATGGGGTGTCGTCGGCGCTGATGAGCAGGGTGCGTAGGCTCACGACGCCGGTCAGCGACTCATCGGCATCCACCAGATAGATGTAGTAGATAAACTCAGGCAGGTCCTCACGACGTATCTGGGCCAGCGCCTCGCCCACCGTCGTCGCGGGCACGAGGGCAATGAAGTCGTTGCTCATCAGGCCGCCGGCTGTGTCTTCGTCGTAGCGTAGCAGTTCTGCCACGTCGGCGGCATCCTCGGCATCCATGGCCTGGAGCAGGTCCTCAACCTGCTCAACGGTCAGCTCCGACAACAGGTCGGCGGCTTCGTCCGGTTCCATCTCCTCCAGGATGTCGGCCGCATCTTCCACATTCAGTGTACCGAGGACGGCTGCCTGGAGTTCGGTATCTAGTTCCTCGACCGTGTCGGCGGCCACTTCGTCGCCCTGGAGGTCGGCAATGGCTGCGATCATCTCGCCACCCTGCTGATAGCCGAGGTCGGTGATAATTTCGGCCAGGTCGACAGGGTGGAGACGGGCGAGCCGGTCGTAGCTGAGCTTGAGCTTGACGACGGGCACTTCACTGGCGAAGAACTGGACGCTGTCCCAGGGGATGATCTCGCGCTGCATGTTCCTGGCTACGATTCCCAGGCCCAGGCGGTCGACCAGGGAGGCCGCGCTGACGTCGACGCCGGCGACGCGATACATGGTGGAGACGGGGTCGTGGGTCAGGGTGACATCGTTGACGCGAATCACGCGGCGGCCGTCGATGTCGACAAGTTGCTTGTCGAGGACGTCCTTGTGCAGGAGGACCTCGCTATCGCGGCGGGCGAAGGGGGCCAGGTTGACGCTATCGGTCCGCAGCCGCGCGCCTGAGGAGGACATGTCGGCAAGGGCGGCGGCGTGGATGTAGAAGCGCAGGCGGCCCTGGCGGCCAGTGGTGACGACCGCACCGGTGACGGGGGGGAAGGTCTCGGTCTCGGTCATGCGGACTACGAGGTCGGCCAGGCGGCCGATGACTTCACCGCTTGCGCCCCGCACGGGCTTGCCGGTGATATCGGAGAGGTAGAGGATTGTGGAGGTTTTCTCGGCCATGCGTCCTCCGGATCGGGCACACCCCAGGGCGGGGTAGGGCGCATTCTAGCACACCTGAACGGAGGGAGAAAGTTGCGGCAGGTGGTCATTTCTCTATGACGCGGTGCGGAGGGCCAACTTGACGAGGGACACGGCTCTGATATAATGCCTGAGACAGGGCGCGGGAACCTCCTGGCTGATGGCGCACCGTCAACATGGGGGTTCCTCGCATGTCAACCCACCTGCTTGGGCGGGCGCGTCGATGCTGACGCGGCCAGGGACAGAGGCCGCCGAGACGACAAGCCGCTCATCTTGGAAGACCCTCCGGGAGGTCAGTTATGAACTTAATGTTCATCGTGCCCCTGGCCGTGCTCATTGCCCTCGGCTTTGCCTATTGGCTGGCGAGGGATGTTTTGAGGCGCAGCACCGGCACGCAGGCGATGCAGGATGTCGCAGCGACGATTTACGAGGGCGCTGTGGCCTTCCTACGGCGTCAATACACGACGATTGGCATCTTTGCCGTCGTGACGGCCATCATTCTAGGCGTCCTTATTGGATTTCTCGGTCGTTATAGTGAGGGTCCCGACGTCAGTCCCATTCAGATTGAATAATGACGGCCTTTGCCTTTCTGGTAGGCGCGGGCCTGTCGGCTTTTGTCGGGCAATATCGGTATGTGGGTGTCGGTCAAGTCCAACGTGCGCGTTACGGCTGCGGCTGGCAATGGCGTCAGTGATGCCCTTACCGTGGCGCTGCCGCGACTGACGCCGTGTCGGGCTTCACCGTGGTGGCAGCTCAGTCTCTTCGGCGTCACTGCCATGCCTTCCTGTACGGTGCATTGCGTATGGCTACTGGCGGCCCAACTGGCAGGAAGCTGTCCCCTTCCTCGTGTGGGTCTCGGCTTTGGCGCGAGCTTCGTTGCCCTGTTTGCCCGGATTAGCGTTGGCGGTATCTACACCCAAGGCGGCCGATGTCGGCGCTGACCTGGTGGGTAAGGTGGAGCAGGGTATTCCTGAAGACGACCCGCGCAACCCGGCGGTGGTGGCCGACCTGGTCGGCGATAATGTGGGCGACTGCGCGGGCCGTGGCGCAGACCTGTTCGAGTCGACGGTGGCCGAGAGCATCGGCGCGATGATTCTCGGCGTCTTCATCGCCGAGGCCACCAAGAACAATGCCTGGATCTTCTTCCCGCTGGTCGTGCGCTCCTTCGGCCTGATCGTCTCGATGGCTGGTGTGCTCGTGGCGCGCATGCGTAACAACACCGAGAACCCGATGAGCGCGCTCAATCGCGGTTTCTACGTGTGTGTGGTGCTGTCGGTGCTGGCGTTGGGGTTCACGTGTTGGGCGATGCTCGGCTCGCAGTGGCTGTGGTTCTTCGGCTGCGGTCTGGTGGGTCTCGTCATGGCCATCGCCTTCGTGTACATTACCCAGTACTACACAGCCGGTGAGTATCGTCCGGTCAGGACCATCGCCTCCGCCTCCGAGACGGGCCCGGCGACGAATATCATCGCCGGTCTGTCGGTCGGTCTCGAATCGACGGGCATGCCGGTCATTGCCATCTCTATCGCGCTGCTCAGCGCGGCCTGGTTGGGCGGGCAGGCCGCGCCCGCCCTGGGTGTCGAAACGCATGTCTCGGCCATCTATGGCACAGCTGTGGCGACGATGGGCATGTTGATGATGGCTGCCTATATCCTGGCGATGGATACCTTTGGCCCCATCGCCGACAATGCCGGCGGCATCGTCGAGATGAGTGACGCCCCCGCAGAGGTTCGGGAGGGCACCGACGCCCTGGACTCGGCGGGTAACACCACCAAGGCCCTGACCAAGGGCTATGCGATTGGCTCGGCGGCGCTGGCCGCCTTCCTGCTGTTCTCGGCGTATATCGACAAGGTGCGCCTGGCGCAGGCCATCAACGGCGTGCCGGAAGCGCAGTGGCTGCGGTCGATCGACATCGGCAGCGTGCCGGTCTTCGTTGGTGGCCTGATCGGGGCGTGCCTCATCTTCGTCTTCTCGGCCCTGGCTATCCGTGCCGTCGGCCGGGCTGCCGAGAAGATGATCGCAGAGGTGCGCCGCCAGTTCCGCGAGAACCCGGGCATCATGGCCGGTACGTCCCGCCCTGACTATAGCCAGGCGGTGGACATCAGCACCCAGGCTGCGCTGCGCGAGATGATCGCCCCCGGCGTGCTGGCGGTGGGTGTGCCCATCCTCGTGGGCGTGCTGCTGAAGTACGAGGCGGTCGCGGCGCTGCTGATGGTTGGCACTATGGCGGGCGTGCTGCTCGCCACGAATGAACAATGGCGGCGGCGCGTGGGACAACGCCAAGAAGTATATCAGCTGGCGGCCTGACGGGGCCGAACGGCAAGCCCATGCGCAAAGAGCACGCGCCGGCCCACGCGGCAGCGGTGGTGGGGGATACGGTGGGTGATCGTACCGGATACCCGCCGGCCCGTCTCCATGCTGATAGCTGCCTGCGACGCTGACCCTGGTGCTGGCCCCCTTGTTCCTGTGGGCGGCCGGCCGCTGCCAAAGACTCCGGGCCGCCGGTTGCCCGGCGGCCTGTTTGCTTCAGCAGTGAGGACACGAGACGATAGCCATGCAAGAGCCTGCCTTCTGTCCTCAGTGTGGTGCGACATTGGAGACCCATCTGGAGAGCGGGCGGTCGCGCCCGACGTGCCCCGCCTGCGGTTGGGTCCACTACGCCCAGTGGAAGGTCGCCACCGCGGCCGTCGTGGTCCGGGGCGGCGGCGTGCTGCTCGTCCAACGGACGCGCCCACCCTACGCCGGGGCGTGGGGGCTGCCGGCGGGCTTCGTCGAGAGCGACGAGCCGCCCGATGTGGCGGCAGCGCGCGAGGTTGCCGAGGAAACGGGGCTGACGGTTGCGGTGGGGCCGTTGCTGGGCGTCTACCCTTACACCGACGACGCGCGCGGCGCGGGGCTGCTGTTCACTTACCTGGCGCGACCGGTGCGCGGCGCGCTACAGGCCAGTGGGGAGGGGGAGCCGCGCTGGTGGCCGCTGGCTGGCCTGCCCGGCGACCTGGTGGGCGCGGGGCAGGGCGACGCGCTGCTGGCCTGGCAGCGGGCTGCGGCCGCCCGGGACGCGCACGCCCGCTACTGCCCGCGCTGCGGGTCGCCGGTCGAGATGCGGGAGTTGTTCGGGCGACTGCGGCCCGGGTGTCCGGCTTGCGGGCTGGTTCAGTTCCGCGAGCCGAAGACGGCGACGGGCGTGCTCATCACGGAGGGGGAGCGGGCGCTGCTGGCGCGGCGTGCTCACAACCCCGGCCGCGGCCTGTGGTACATTCCGTCGGGTTACGCCGACTGGGACGAGCGTGTGGATGAGGCGGCGGTGCGGGAGGTCCGGGAGGAGACGGGGCTGGACGTGGTCATCGACGGGCTGTTTGGCGTCTTCCCGTTTGGCGATGCTGAGACGGGCTGCGGGACGTTCGTGCTGTACCGAGGTCACGCCGTGGGTGGCGCGCTTCAGCCCGACGCCGAGATTCTGGAGCTGAGCTACTTCGGCCTCGACGAGTTGCCGCCGCTGGCCTTCGAGACGAGTCGGGCGGCCCTGGACCAGTGGCGAAGAGAGATTGGAGATTAGGGATTGGAGATTAGGGATTGGAGATAGGCAACCTTACCAGGCCGTCCAGCCGCCGTCGACGAGGAGGACGTGGCCGGTGACCATGTTGGCGGCGGGGGAGGCGAGGAAGACCACCGCGCCTACTACGTCGGCCGGCTCGCCGATGCGGCGCAGGGGGGTGCGGTCGATGACCAGGTCGTGGAAGGCCGCGTCCTCAAACATGGGGGCGGTCAGCGGGGTCAGGATGAAGGCGGGGGCGACGGCATTGACGTTGATGCCGTGGGGTGACCATTCGACGGCCAGGACGCGGGTGAGGTTCGCCAGGCCGGCCTTGGCCGAGCAGTAGGCGGCGCGGTAGTAGAAGCCCACCTGGCCCATGATGGATGTGATGTTGATGATTCGGCCGCCCTGGCCGCGGGCGATCATGTGCTTGCCGACGGCCTGGGCGACGAAGAACGCGCCCTTGAGATCGGTGTCCAGCACGCGATCCCACTGGTCTTCGGTCACGTCGACGGCCCAGCGCGGCACGTTGAGGCCAGCGTTGTTGACCAGGATGTCGATATGGCCCCAGCTCCGGCCAGCCACGCGGTCGTCTGGTGCGGTGACGGTAGGCAGCTGAAAACCATCGCGGCAGCGCGAGCGCGCGGCGGCCGTGCCCCTCTACCAGCCGCGCCGTCTCCTGCGCCAGCGCCTCCTTGCCCGGTAGTTCGGTGATGACCACGTCGGCGCCGTAGGCGGCCAGCCCCTGGGCGAAGGCCTGGCCGAGGCCACTGCCCGCGCCGGTCTAGGGCCACCTGGCCGTCGAGGCGGAGATGAGGCTGGGGGTCGAGGTCATGGTGCGCTCCGGTCCAGCAAGATGACGTGAACCTCACCGGGGCCGTGGACTCCGACGGACAGGGTTTGCTCGATGTCGGCGGTGCGGCTCGGCCCGCTGATGAAGGTGACGCCGCTGACGTCTAGATGGCCGCGGTGGAGGTGGTCGGCCTTGAAGTGACTCACGAAGTCGGCTTCATGCCAGGCAGCAATGAGGTGGGGTCGAGGACGGCTACGTGGAAGGGGGGCAGGAGCGTCGCCGCGCGCGGGTTGTGCCCCCCGGCGACCATGACCAGGGTGCCGGTGTCGGCGATGGCGTAGTCCGCCCCGCTGACCACCATGTCTGCCTGGGCCATGACGGCGCGGCTGGGCATCGCTGGGCGCGGGTGGGGTCTCCTGAGGCCGAAGCCGACCACATTGACCTGGGCGCCGGAGGGCGAAGCAGGGCGAGGTGTATGGCAATGACCGCGGGGTGGCGCGTGACCACGATTCAGAGTGGGTGTCCCGACCGCGAGCCATGTCGACGACCTGGGCGGCAACCTCGGCGCTGGACGAGGCACGGTGCAGGTGGCCGCCGACCGCCTGGAAGGCCGCCGCGAACTGCTGAATCAGGTCGGCGGTGGATGGTGGGCTGGTCGTTGGCAGCGCGTCCCCGTCGCCGCCGGGCAGGGGCGTGTGGGGTGCGTCGGTAGGTGGTCGCCCCGAGCGCAGGGCGACGCGAACGCGGTTCAGGAAGGCCTCACGGCTCATGGCGCGTCTCCTGGGGCGGGGTCGCCTCGGCGGCCAGGTCGTCCCAGCGGGTGTGGAAGGGCCGCGCCGCGGGCAGGGGGAAGTCGCGATGGGCCGTCCAGCGCCCCAGTACGGGCAGCGGGGCCTGGTCGACACGCTCGCCGCGAGCGAAGGGCTTGAGGGCCAGGCGGCCCAACCCCGCCAGCCGATATAGGGCGGGCGACGCTGCTGGTCGATACAGGCGGAAGGTGAGGCGCTCGGCCCATGAGCGTAGCGGCGGCTGGGGCGGCGGTTGTGACACAGGGGGCGGGCCGCCACGGGTGTCGGCGTTGAAATTGAACTGGGGGTCGCCTTCGGCCTCCAGGCGGCGCAGGTCGATAAGCATGCGTGGCAGGTCGATCAGCATGGGACAGGCGTCCAGGCACGCCCCGCATAGGCTGGAGGCGTGGGGCAGCTCGGGGAAGCGGTCGAGCCAGAACAACAACGGGGTGATCACCGCGCCGATGGGGCCGGAGTAGGCGCTGCCGTAGGCATGGCCGCCAATCTCGCGGTAAACCGGGCAGGCGTTGAGGCACGCGCCGCAACGGATGCACAGTAGCGACTCGCGGAAGGGGCTACCCAGAATCTTGGTACGGCCAGCGTCGACGATGACCAGGTGGAACTCGTCGGGGCCGTCGGCGTCGTCGGGGCGGCGCGGGCCGGTCACGGTGGACACGTAGGACAAGATGCGCTGCCCGGTCGCGGAGCAGGTGAGCAGCGAGGGAGGTTGCCCACTCTTCCCACGTGCCGAGCGGCCTTCTCGCGCTACATCATGGCGATGTGGATGGGGGGTACGCCGGTCACGTAGCGGCCATTGCCTTCGTTGGTGACGATGGAGATCGTGCCCGTCTCGGCAATGGCGAAGTTGACGCCGGAGATACCCACGTCCGCGCTGAGAAACACCTGGCGCAGCTGCTCAGCGGGCAATAACGCTCAGTTCGGGATACTGGCGTCGGCGGGGATCGGGCTGGCCGAGGGCCTGGCTGAACAGGGCGGCTACCTGCGCGCTTGGTCTTGTGGATGGCCGGGGCGTGGTGTGGCTGGGCGGCTCGCCCGCCAGCTGGATGATCCACTCGCCCAGGTCAGTCTCGACGGCGCGATGCCTGCCGCTTCGAGGGCGGTATTCCAGGTCAACTCCCTCGGTCAGCATCGACTTGGACTTGGCGACGGTCACAATCGAAGCTCGACGGCAGATGTCGAGGACGGTGTGGCGCCTCGTCAGCGGACACGGCGAAATGGACGTGGCCGCCACGCGCCTCGATGTTGGCGGCGGCGTCGTCAGCGCTCAGCCGATGGTCAGGGAGCCGTCTCGCGCGCGGCGCCGCACCTGACGGCGCGGCGATCGGGTTGCCCAGCTCCTGCCAGGTGGCGCGGCGGCGGGTAAGCGGCTCGGTGGCCGTCTGGAGGGATGCGCCGAGGATGGCATCATCCAGGGCGCGCCGCACCCGGTCGTCGAATGGGTCAGTTGGGTGGTCGTGGTCGGGCATGAAAAACCCTGGATCAGATGAGAGTCACATGGGTATGTGCGATGGGTGAAAGGTGGTGCGTGGTGCGTGATGCGTGAACCACGTCGGTTGGTTCGCACGTTTCACGTTTCGGGCCTCACATGTCACGTCCGCTAGCGGCGAGAATGTTGGCCAGGTGCAGGGCGCGGGCGGGTATGCCTCGGCGGCGCAGGCCGCCGCCGATGTTCATCAGGCAGCCGGCGTCCGTTGTGACGACGGTCGGCGCGCCCGATGCCTGGATGCGGGCGATCTTCTCGTCGAGCATCGCGCCGGAGATGTCGGGCATACGTACAGCGAACGTCCCGCCGAAGCCGCAGCAGAAGTCGGCGTGCTCCATCTCGACCAGCTCGAGACCCTCGACGGCGCGCAACAGGCGGCGCGGCTGCTCGCGGACGCGCAGGCTGCGGGCGGTGTGGCACGAGTCGTGGTACGTCACGACCCCCGGCCAGCGCGCTCCCACGTCCTCCACCCCCAACACATCGACGATGAACTCGCTTAGCTCGTAGGTGCGCGCGGCGATGGCGTTGACCGACGCCTGCCAGGCCGGCTCATCGGCGAACAGGCGCGGGTACGCCTCGCGCGCCATCGACACGCACGAGCCAGAGGGCGAGACGATGACCTCACTATCCTCGAAGACTTCGACGAAGTGGCGGGCCAGGGCGCGGGCGTCCTGGTGAAAGCCGCTGTTGTAGGCGGGCTGCCCACAGCACGTCTGGTTGCGGGGAAAGATCACGTCGACTCCCAGTCGGCGCAGCAACCGCACGGTGTCCTCTCCGGTCTCGGGGAAGAACAGGTCCGTCAGGCAGGTGATGAACAGAGCCGCTCTCAACGTGCGCTCTCGGCATCGGTGCGCAGGACTGTCACGCCCGTGGGGGATGTGCCTCGGTAGGCGTTGACCATGTGGGTCACCATAGTCGCGGCCACACGACGCGCCAGGTCGGCGTTCATGGGCAGCTGCCAGTCCAGGACCAGGTGGGGCTGGCTGTTGGGCAGGCTCTCCAGCAGGCGGTCATCCACAGCCTTGATCATATCGGATGCGCCCTCCGGCTCCAGGATGAGGGTGGGGGTCGCCAGGCCTGCCAGCCGCTGCCACGGCAGGGCGCGCTCCACACTCGCGACGCCCTCGGCCGGTGCGATGAGACTCAGCGAGCGCACGCGGTCAGGGGCGGCGGCGGCGGCAAGGAGTGCGGCCCGCGCCCCGGCCCCGTACCCCGCCACGTGCAGCCAGGGCATTTTCATCGCACGGGCGAAGTCGAGGGTGTCGTGCGCTACCTGGTCAGGGTCGCCCGTCCAGGTCAGGTCGGCGACGAAGTAGTCCCACGGCATTAGTTTCGCCAGCGGCTTCCACCACTCGCTCGCCTCGGCCAGGAGAATCAGCGGCACGGGGCCGGTGTGCAGGCCATACTCGGTGTACTCCATGCTGCGGCCATCGACATTGACGCGGGGCATACAGCCTCCAAAGGGAAGAGATTGGAGAGTAGGGATTGGAGATTAGGGAATGGGGAGCGCCCAATCTCTACTCTCTAGGCCCTGATCCCTTCTAAATAGTGACGCTGTCTGACAAAGGATTCGCCACTCGTCTGCGGCGCTTCGAGCATTAGCGGGCCGCCATAGCCTGTGGCGCGGAGCGCGCTCAGTAGCGCGTGCCAGTCCAGGTCGCCCTCGCTGACTGGCAGGTGGCGGTGACCGGGGGCATAGTCGCTGACGTGGACGTTGGTCAGGCCGTCCCCCATCGCCGCTACGATCGCGAGGGGATCAGCCTGGGCTTCGGCTGCCTGGAAGGGGTCGAAGGTGAAACCGACCGGCGTGCCCGCCTGACGGAGACGCATGACCTCCGCCGGGCCGCGCATCCAGCACCAACTCACATTTTCGAGGGACAATACGACGCCATCGGCGGCGGCGCATTCGCCCAGCGCTGCGGCTGTATCGAGGAAGGCCTCGATGGTGACGCCGGCCTTGACCTCGGCCTGGGTGAGGCCGTGCCAGTCGATACACAGCGCGCCCAGGCTGGCCGCCATGTGAACTGCCTCGGCAAACAGGGCCGCCGCCTCGTCGCGGCGGCGGCGGTAGTCCGACCAGAAATGGTAGTGGCGCGTATCGATGTGCAGGGCGTGAACCGTCAATCCCAGGTCGTAGGTGCGTTGCTGAAGCTCGGCCAGGAACAGGGGGTGATATTCCCCCACCGTCTGTAAGTACAACTCGATCACGCCAAACCCCAGGTCGGCTGCGACAGCCGGCGCATCCTCGGTCATCACGTGGGGATAGAGGGCCGCCGAGGATAGTCCTACGACCAGCGGACGTGACTCGCTCATGGCGCGGCGATCCGGCCACTGGCGCGGGCCATGCAGAATACCCGCGTCGGCTCGCTGTCGTCCTCATCCAGCGTTTCGGCGATCTCCCAGTCGGTGAACCATGTCAGGTCGGTGAAGCCAGCCGCTTCCGCCCAGCGCTGTACCCGTTCCGGCGTGTAGCCGCGCTGGTGGTGGGTCTCGCGCACGCGTTGGTAGGTTCCATCGGGGCGACGAACGAAGGCGGTGACGGTCAGCGTGCCGACTTCACGCGCCCGGTTGTAATCGTTCTCGTGGGCCTCGAAGACCTCGTCGCTGTTCTGCAAGATGTACGCCTGGTCGGCATAGTATGTCGCCACCGCGTAGTCGGTCAGCAGGTCAAAGATGACCCAGCCACCCGGGCGCAGGGCGCGGCGCATGGCGGTGAGCGCCTTGCGGAAGTCGGCGGCGGTCAGCATATAGTTGAGGCTATCGCCGAAGCATAGCAGGAGGTCGAAGGCCGCTGTGTAGGGCAGGCGACGCATGTCGGCCACCTCGAAATCCACGGCCAGGTCGGCGGCGGCGGCGCGCTGGCGGGCGATGTCAATCATGGCTGGGGCCAGGTCCACGCCCGTGAGGGTATAGCCGCGCCGCGCCAGGCCCATCGCCAGGTCGCCAACGCCACACGCCACGTCGAGTACATCGCGGGCGGACACGCCGACCCGACCCAGCAGGTCGGGCAGGAAGTCGGCCAGCCGCTCGTTGTATTCGCGGTGGCCGGGCGATGCGGCGAAGACCTCGGCGTAGGACTCGTACATGGCGGCCCGGCTAGCGGATGCGGTCCAGGTGGCGGTCGAGGAGCATCTTGCTGAGCGTACCGGTCTGCCAGCTCTGAATGACGCCCTCGGCGTCGATGAAGTAGGTGGTGGGCAGGCTGCGAACCCGGTATAAGCCCGATATCTCGCCCTTCTCATCCAGCGCGATGGTGAAGGGCAGCTTGTTCTGCTCGGCGTAGCGGCGGGCGGTGGCTGCCGATTCCTGGACGTTGACGGCCAGCACGACCAGGCCGCTGTCTTTCTGTTCCTCGTAGGTTTTGGAGAGGAGTGGCATCTCCTCGCGGCAGGGGCCGCACCAGGAGGCCCAGAAGTTGAGCACGACGGGGTGGCCTCGGAAGTCGCTGAGCTTCATGGTCTGCCCGTCGAGGGTGGTGACGGTGAAGTCGGTCGCTGCCTGGCCGATGGGGCCGCTGCCTGGCCGCGCCGGGGCGGCCTCGATAGCCGGGGCGGCCGGCGGGTTGGCGGAGGCGGGGGGGCGGGGCGTCGCGGTGGGCGGTAGCGGCGCGGGGACAGGATTGGAGCGGGATGGCCCCAGGCCAACGGCGATGCTGAGCAGGCTCAGCAGGAGGGCGCACATGCAGCACAGGAGTAGCAGCGCGCAGCCACCGGCCAGCCACCATAGCCAACCCAGGCCCAAGGGCCGGCGGGCAGCAGGGGGCGGTGGGGATGCGCTATCGTCGGGGGGGGCGGCGTATGGGTAGATCGGACCAGACGCGGGAGCGGGGGGCTGGGTCGCCTGGGAATAGCCGGGGGTGGCTGCCGTCGCCGGTGGCAGCGCGGTCTGCTGCGGCGGCGCGGGCGGCACGATGGGCGGCGGGACGGAGCCAACCATCCAGTCCGGCGGGACCAGGGGCGACTCCTGGGGTGACCAGGTCAACTCCTCATCGGTCGAGTCACCTGGCACAGGCTCGTGGCGTGTTGGGTCGGGGCGCTCAGGGTCGGTCATCCGCTGCTCCTCTCTCCCGCGCGACAGGCGGCTGGGGGTCAGTATACGCTAAACGTGAGATGGACGCAAGACCCAGCGCGACGCCGGCAGGGTTCTTTCAAGGGCGTGGCTCGGCCCTGGATGCTGATCGCCCTGCCCCTGCACAGGGGCACGCGCGGGATAGGGCTATCCCGCGCGTGCTGGTCCTCCGGATGCTGCTGTAGCGCGTTGCTAGCGGGTCGGGCCGCCCCGCTCAAGCAGGGGCAGGTAGATGTGATACGACCCGGCTGGCGATGTGGCCGTAGGCGATGGCGACGCGGTTGCGGTCCTGGTCGCAGTCGGCGACGGTCCGGCGGTGGGCGTGTTCGACGGCGTTGGCGACGGCCCCGCGGTGCTGGTTGGGATGACTGTGACGTTGACGAAGCCCGGCCGATTGAGGCTGAATGTGCCGATGGCCGTTGTCGGCTGCTGGCCGTAACCCCACACCGTCTCGCGGTACTCGCCGCGCAGGGTCGATCCGTTGTCCTGGACCGTCCCGACCAGGCTGAACTGGCGTGTTACGCGCTGTTCAGGGATGGTGTAGCCGTTGATGAGCGTCCTGGCCGGGGCCATGAGCATCTCGTAGCGGTCGGATGTCAGGTTCAACGTCGTCCCGTCGAAAGTGCCTGCCACCCGTGGCCCGATCGCCAGCGGCGTCGCGCCGGGGCGCGGCGTGCCGGGGCGGGGCGTGGGGCCGCCTGGCGTGGCTGGAATGACGGTCACCGGCGGGTACAACAGGGTGCGGTCGAGCATCACGAAGCCGCTGACGTTGGCGCCCGCCTGCTGGAGGTTCAGGGCCAGGTCGACCTGCATGTCCAGTTGGGTGGGCGGGGTTGGGGCGGGGGGCGGCGTGGGTGTCGCCAGGGTCGCGTTGAAGACGCCGGGGGCCACGCCGCGTAGCAGAACCGTGCCACGATACTCGCCCGACATCGCGCCGCCCTGGGCAGAGACCGCGACCTGCGGGGGCGAGGTCAGCGCCGCCGCACCGAGGGCCAGAGCCGCCAGGGTCAGGAGGGCGAAAAGCGCGCGTAGTCGCCAGGTGGGCATGCTCATGGCTCCTGCTTGAAGTCGGCGCGCACGCAGTCCGAGAACTGGGGCAGTCCGGGCTGGCGCGAGGCGCGGGTGGTGCTGAGAATCAGCTCGATGTCCTTCAACTGTTGCAGGTCCATGTCGGGCAGGCCGGTCTCTGGCGCGCCCGCAAAGAGCTGCACCTGCCAGTTGGTGGCCGACACGGGCCGCCCCAGGAAGGCTGCTGTCCGCTCGCCGTTGACGCCGTTGACGCTGGCCTTGAAGTCGGTGGTGGCTGCCTCGGCGGGCTGGTTGGCGGGCCACTCCTGCCCGGCCAACGACGCTGGGTGAATGAGGCGGTACTCGAAGATACAGCCGGCTCGGGTCCGGAGATGGGTCAGGCCTGCCTGGGTCATGGCTACGCGACGATAGCGCAGCGTGCCCGGCTGGTCGGATACCAGGTTGATGGTTACGCCGTTGCTCGTCGGTTTCGGCTGGCCGATGCCGCCCAACTTGTGCAGCCAGAAGCGGTCGAACCCTTGCTGGATGACGTTGGAGAAGATGCCGTTGTCGACGATGGAGGTGGTGAAGCTGAAGGCGAGCACGGGCTTGCCGTTGGTGCCCGGCTGGGTGTTCTGCGCCACCCACTGGCGGAAGCGGCGGGTGCGCTCGATCTCGGCGGCTGGCCCGCTGAGTCCCAGCACTTCGTCGGTGAGGCCCAGGATGTGGGTCGCCACCGACAGGCGGAAATCCTCCTGGTTAATTTCGGCGTCGCTGACGACCAGGTTGTTGGTGACTGCCTCCAGGCGCGTGACGAACTGGAGAATGTCGTCGGCGGTACGGGCGCGGTAGATGTCGGAGATGCGGAAGCCGCTGGCCGACAGGCGCGCGGCGTACTCGTACTCGGCGCGGCGGGCGGCCAGGTAGGCGACGCGGCTGGCGTACTGTAACTGGTTTGCCAGGATCAATCGCTTGGAGTCGCGCACCAGGCGGTAGCTGGGGTCGTTGGCCGGGCTGTTCTGGAGGTAGGCGCGGTCGCGCTGGGCCTCGATGACGTCGTGCTTGGTCTGGTCGCGTACGCCCTCGTACTCGGTCTGTTTGGCGGCGGCCTCCTGAACGGCGATGTCCAGGTCGGACTGCTGCTCGGCCAGGTCGAGGAACAGGTTGCGGACCACGGCCTCGGCGTTGGCGTCCTCGATCTCCATGTCGTGGGCGGCCTGGCGCATGATCTGGCCGGGCCGCAGCCCCGCCTCGACGAAGGCGCCCGGGTTGACGGCGACGGCGAGCGGAGGGCCCTGGATGACGCAACAGTTGGCGGCGGCGATGATGGCCTCGAAGACGGCCGACTCCGCCGCGCCGTTGTAGATGGCGGTCTTCACCTTGACGTTGCGTATCTCCTCCACCTGGGCGCGACGAACGGTGTTCTGCATCTGCACCTGGACCTGGCGGATGCGCTGGTAGGTCGAGCGCAGCTCCTGGCGGCTCTGGCGCATGTCGCTGACGGGGGCCTGGAGGGCGCAGGCGGCGAAGGCGGCGTCGCTCATCTGGTTGGGGTCGGGGTTGCAGCTCTCCAGGATGTCGATGGTGCGCTGGACGCAGGCGAAGTAGGAGGCATCGTCGGGCAACGAGGGGTCACTGCGGTCGCAGCCGGCCTGCGCCTGAATCTTCTCGTCGCGCCCGCTCTTGATGGCCTGGATGGCGGCGGCGAGCTTCTCCACCTTCTGGTCGAACTCGCGCGTGGCCGCCTCCTCGTCGCGCTGCAACGTCTTGGCGTCCTCGGCGGCGCGCCGCGCCTCGTTGAGGATGCCCGTGTCGTTGCTGCCGAAGGCGGTGCGGAAGGGACGGGCGGGGGTGAAGCTGACGTCGAAGCCAAACACGTTGCGCCCGTCCGCGAGAGTCAGGGCGTTCTGGCGCGTATCCAGTACATCGAGGGCCATCCCTGACAGCATCGCGCCGTCGGGCCGCGTGCCGCGCGCGCACCGCGCGGTGGCGGGCAGGGCGGCGATGCCCTGGTTGCCAAGCAGCTTCGCGTACTGGCCCATGGCAGCGATGCGGTAGTCGGTCTGGGCCGCGGCGGGGCCGAAGTCGTCGAGGTAGCTCTTACGGACGGCGATTTCGTGCTCGGCGCGGCGGCGGCCGTCGACGGCACGCGACAGGAGCGCCCACTCCGGCTGGGTGTAGAAGTCGGAGATGAGACAACCGCTGCCGACCGGCCGAATCAACCCTTCGGCGACGAACTGCTCGGCCTGCTGGTACTGGAGAACGGCGAGTTGCGAAGACACGCAGCTCGTGCGAACGAAGGCCTCGCCGCCGACGATCTCGGTACCGCTGAAGTGTAGCCCCAGGGCGTCGGCGGTGAACTGCTGGCCGAAGATCATGCGCAGGTAGGCGGCCTCGCGCACGGCCTGCCGCATCCGCGCGGCGAAGTCGCACCAGTCGATGACGGGGTCCGGGACGACGGTCGGGTTGTTAGGGTCGACTGGCGGGTTGAGGTTGTCGGGCTGGGCGCACAGGGCGCTGTAGTCAGTGTCGGCCTTGAAGCGGGCGACATCGGCGTACACCGCCAGGAAGGCGTAGATGTCGCGCGCCAGGCGCAGGTCGGCGTCGGCCTGGTCGATGCGCTGTTGGAGCGTCATGGACCCCGGCCCGCTGCCGTCCAGGTCGCGGATGAAGCCGGCGGCATAGTCGAACTGGCGTACCAGGCGGTCGAAGTCGGGCTTGTTGCGGCTGGGTGAGATGGTGGTGCGGAAGTCGGCGCTGCTCTTGAGCAGGCCGCGCGCCTTCTGCTCCATCGCCTTCATATCTTGGTAGATCAGTGCGCCAGCCGGGGCCAGCTCCGGCGGGTCGATGGCCGGGTAGTCGGCGCCGGGCGCGCTGGACCGCCCGGCGATGGCGCTGAGGTCGCCCTGCACGCCGTAGCTGGCCGAGCAGAAGTCGCTCCACTGATTCGGCCCGCACGCCGCGCTGCCGGATTGCAGCGAGAGGGTCAGCGCCAGGGTCAGGCCGAGAAGTACACCTGACAGGGAGATGCGCAAGAGTTGGCGGTTCACAGCTACGCCTCCTGGGCTACAGGAGACGGCGGCCGCGGGCGGCAAACAGCAGCCCGACGACGGCGAGACCGCCCACCAGCGGCAGGCCCAGGGGCAGACTCGCGCTCTGCCCGCCACGTTCGAGGGCAGCCAGGCGGGCATCCATCGCCGCTAGCTGTTCCTGGCGCGAGGCGTCGGCGGCCTTGAGGGTGGCATTCTCGGCTTGCAGCGCCGTCACCTGTCGCGCCAGCGCGGCGTTCCGCTCCGTCACCGCCGCGACCGCCTGGGTCGACGTCGCCCCGTCGTTGAGCGCGCTCACCAGCTGCGACGGCATGTAGTAGCCGACCTGGAGCCAGGCCAGCAGCTTGCCGTCTTGCATCTCGTCCGACGACTGCATCGCGTAGCCCAGGATTTGCCCGGCCTGGGTTGCCTTCATGGCCGTCCCGCCTACGTTGCTGCTGGTGAGGGGGTCGCCGACGGCGATGGGGCCGTTCTCCAGCGATACCTTGACCGGCACGCGCCCGATCACGGCGACGACGGTCTTGTCGGCGGTGATGAGGTTGGTGTTCTCGCCGGCCAGGTACGTCTGTCCCTGGTCAAAGACGAGGCCGGGGTTGGTCGAGACGACGCCGACGAGGCCCGTCTCCTGCGCGCCGGCCGTGCGGCGGACGGTGGGGCGAGACCCCCCCAGCCCCGCGTCGACGGGGGGAGCGACCAGGACGACCAGATCGCCGGCCTGTGTCGGTTCGGTTGTGGCGAAGGTCTCGGCCACGTCCTGGTTGCAGGTGACGTTGATATTGTTGCCAACCGCGCCTGGGTTCCAGGAACCCTCGACGCACTTGCCGTTGAAGCCGTGGGTGGCGTACATCTTGCCCTGCGTGACGATATTCCCGAGCGCACTCACATACCCGTCCGTTGTTACATAACTCGGCGAATATAACCCTCCGTTACCGCGAAGCACTCCCGCCGTCGTCACACTGCCGTCCGTCTGAAGAACCATTCGGCTAGCGACAGCCGTTTCATCTACAAAGTACAAGCCCCCATCCAAAGGCACGGATATGCTCCACTTGCGGTTGGCGGCCGTGTTCTCGAACAGCATCGCCGAGCCCGCGCCCGGTGAGGAGGAGGTTACCTTAAGCGCCCAGTCATTGGTCGCGCCCTTGTTGATCTCCAGGCCCGCGCCGGGGCTCGACGTGCCGATCCCCAGGTTACCCTGGACGCGCAGGTTGTTCACCTGGGCGCCTGGGATCAGGGTCGTTGCCGTGGCTGCATTCGTCGCGTTGACCGCTGTCGTCGCCTGCTGCGCCCAGGGGACGGGGTGCAGGCGCTGGCGCGGGACCATCTCCGGGTCGGGGGCGACGGTGATGCCTACGAAGCGCGGCGCGTCGCCGAACACCGTCGGCCCAATCGCCACGCTGTCGCCCACCACGACCTTGAACTGGCCGTCACGAACATTGACGTTGCTGAAGCTCTCGCTGTGGAGGACGTTGCCGCCCACCGCGGCATCGTAGATCTTGAGGGTGATGGTGTAGCTGTCGTTGGCCAGGCTGCCGTCGGCCAGGCGCAGCGTGCCCTGGTAGTTGAAGGTCGAGGGGATGGCCACCAGCGCGACCGGCGCGTCGGGGCTGGTCGGCCCGGCGGCCAGGGCGAGGCGGCCTGTGCGCAGCCCGATGGCAACGGCCAGGGCCGCAACGACGACGGCGGACAGGAACAGGAGTTCGATGCGACGCGAACGCATAGGGGGATCCTCCGCTGGGTGGTGGGGTATATCAAGTTGTACAAGGCGAGAGAGCCGAGCAGGGGTGGGGCGTGAGCCAGGCCGTGGACAAGAGGAAGGCTACTGGCCGGCTCAGCGTGGTAGGGTAGGCGGCAACACGGGCGCGAAGTATAACATAGTCGAATCACGTGTCAAATGCGACGGCGACAGTCACGGTATGGCAACCAGACCGCGACTCTGAAACGACCTGGCAGGCGGCCGCACCGGCGTTGCGCTTGCCAGGGGAGTATGGTATAATGGGCAAAACATCGCTGACAAATTGTGGACAGCCTCGAGGCTGACGGGATATGTGACTTGCGCTGTCCACAAGGGGGAACCATGCTCAAGACGGGACGGTGGGCCCGCAAGTGGGACTCTTGCCGAGAGTGCCACGCCACAACGACGCCTCACTACGCCAAGGGCTACTGCACCCGGTGCTACATGCGACTGTACAAGCGCGACCAGCGGCGCAACCAGCGCACCGCGTACACCGCAAGCCAGGCCCACGTCCCCTGATGGGCGCGTGACGTGATGGCTCATGGCGGTGAGAGCTTGGTGGCGGCATAACCGGCGTGCTATAATCTCGTGGCGACCCCAAGACAGCGTCCAGGAGGCGGTATGCCCCGCACCAAGATTGTCGCCACGATCGGACCGGCCTCGGAGAGCGAGGACATTCTGCGCGCCATGCTGCTGGCTGGCATGAATGTGGCGCGTATCAATATGTCCCACGGCGAGCATGATGAGCACCGCTACCGCATCGAACGCGTGCGCCGCATCGCCGCCGACCTGAAGCGACACGTCGCTATCCTCGCTGACCTGCAAGGCCCCAAGCTGCGCATCGGCAGCATCGCGGGTGGCACAGCGACGCTCCATGAGGGGCGACCCTTCACCCTGACGACCTCGGAGATCGAGGGCAGCGCCGAGCGGGTCACCGCCCCCTACCCGGCCCTGGCCCACGACGCCAAACCCGGTGACCGCATCCTGCTGGGCGATGGCAACGTCGAACTCCGGGTCGTGGCGACGACCCACGCCACCGTGGAGACGACGGTCGTCCACGGCGGCCCGGTGCGCTCGCACCAGGGCGTCAATCTCCCCGGCATGACTGCCAGCCTCCAGTCCCTTACCGAGCGCGACCGGCGCGATCTGGCGTACATCCTGGACGTGGGTGTGGACTACGTGGCGTTATCCTTCGTGCGCCACCCGCGCGACGTGCAGGAATTGCGCTACGCCATGATTCAGGCGGGTCATCGCCTGCCCATTGTCGCCAAGATCGAGAAGGTCGAGGCGTTGGAGAACATCGATGCCATCATCGCCGCCGCCGACGCTATCATGGTGGCGCGGGGGGACCTGGGCATCGAGATGGCGCTGGAGCGGGTGCCGGTCGCCCAGAAGCTGATCATCCGCAAGGCGCGCCTGGCTGCCAAGCCAGTTATCACGGCCACGCAGATGCTCGAGTCGATGGTCCGCAACCCGACCCCGACCCGCGCCGAGGCCTCCGACGTCGCCAACGCGATCTTCGACGGCACCGACGCGGTCATGCTCTCGGCCGAGACCGCCGTGGGAGCGCACCCCGTCGCGGCCGTGGAGATGATGAACCGGATCGCGCTGTCGGTCGAGGGCGACCCGGGCTTCCAGCGCACCATGCAAGATCACGTGCCGAGCCA
>JAHCIE010000169.1 GCA_026129385.1 Anaerolineae bacterium | reverse complement strand
GCGCCTCGCGCACCTCAGTCCGCGCCGTATTCAGGTGCAACCAGAACTCGGACGGCAGGCGGTCGTAGACGCGTTCGACGACGAGATGGCTGAGAAAGCGCATCTCGTCCCACGGCTCGCCGCGTACCTCGTCGATTCGTCGCCCGTCTGGCTCGTCCATGCCCTTCTCGCCGGCGCTGGTTGGTCGTGGATTCTAGCATAGGTTGCCGCCCGGCGCGAAAAACAGGAGTTGCCCCAATCCGCGTTTGGGCTACAATATGCGGGATACCGTCTTACCCGGAACCCCGATGACTGCCGAGGCTGTTGACCGCGTTCGCGCCTACCTGCATACCCACGCGCCCGACCTCCACGTTGTAGAGTACGAGGTGAGCACCGCGACCGCCCCACTGGCTGCCGCCGCTGTCGGCTGCGAGGTGGGCGCGATCATCAAATCGCTATGCTTCCTAATCGACGGCCAACCTGTCGTGGCCCTGGTCGCTGGCGATATGAAGGCCGATGACCGCAAGCTCGGCGCGCTGTTTGGCGTCAACAAGGGCAGGGTCAAGATTGCCGATGCCGATACCGTGGCCCGCGTCACCGGCTTCGCCATCGGGGGGGTAGCCCCCGTGGCCCACACCGAAGCTGTGCCGGTCCTCATCGACGCCAGCCTGCGTCGCTTCGCGACTGTTTACGCTGCGGCGGGCGCGTCCAATGCGATCTTTGCCATTCCCCTGGACCGTCTGGCGCAGCTCACCGGTGGGCAGTTTGAGGACATCATCAAAGGGTAGGCGCGCCATTGCGCCTCAGCCATAATTCACAGGAGTCTTCCCCATGCGAATCGGAATCTTGACCGGCGGCGGCGATGTGCCGGGTCTTAACCCGGCCATCAAGGCTTTCGTAGACCACGCCATCGATGAGGGGCACGAGGTCGTCGGCATCCGCCGCGGCTGGGCGGGCGTCCTCTACTACAACCCCGACAGCAAGGAGCCGCAGACCGAGTGGGCCATCCCGCTCACCAAGCCCGTCGTGCGCACCATCGACCGTACCGGCGGCACATTCCTGCACACGTCCCGTACGAACCCCAGCAAGGTGAAGGGCAAGGACGTGCCCGCCTACATGAAGACCGATGAGTACAAGGCCGACCAGCGCTACGACCTGACGCCCCAGGTGCTGCGCAACCTCCAGACGATGGGCATCAACGCCCTGGTGCCCATCGGCGGCGACGACACGCTGAGCTACGCCGTCCGCATGCATGCCGAGGGTATCCCTGTCGTCGCCATCCCCAAGACAATGGACAACGACGTCTTCGGCACCGACTACTGCATCGGGTTCTCGACGGCCGTGACCCGCTCGGTCGAGTTCATCCACGCCCTGCGCACGCCGGCCGGTTCCCACGAGCGCATCGCCGTCGTCGAGCTGTTTGGGCGCAACTCCGGCGAGACGAGCCTCATCTCGGCCTACCTCGCCAGCGCCGACCGCTCCATCATCTCCGAAGTCCCCTTCGACCCTGAGAAACTCGCTCAGCTGCTCCTCGACGACAAGCAGCGCAATCCGAGCAACTACGCCATCGTGACCATCTCCGAGGGCGCGCAGATGATCGGCGGCGAGGTATTCGAGCGCGGCATCGAGGACGCCTACGGCCACAAGAAGCTGGGCGGTATCGGCCAGTTCACCGCCGACGTGCTCAAGGAACTTACCAAGAGCGATATGATCTATCAGCAGGTCGCGTACCTGATGCGCTCCGGCGCGCCCGACGCCCTCGACCGCATGGTCGCGTCGAGCTACGGCTACCTGGCCTCGCAGTTGCTCACCCGTGGCGTGACCGGCCGTCTCGTCGCGCTCCAAGAGGGCAAGTACACTAACATCCCCATCGCCACCGTCACCCAGGGCGTCAAGCGCGTCGATGTCCACGAACTGTACGACAGCGAGAACTATCGCCCGAAGGTCTCCCACGTCATGGGCAAGCCCATGTTCCTGTACTAGACCGACGCGGCGGTGAAATAGGGACGGCGGTGGCCCATGGGTCACCGCCGTCTATTCTGGATAGGCCAGACGGTCGCCAGGGGCCGCCCCTACGCCGCCGCGCCGAAGACCGCCAGGCTCACCGCCCGCTGTGGGAACGCGGCCAGCAGGCGACGGTCGGAGGTCACCAGCGACACCTTCAGATCTTGAGCCAGCGCCACGAACTCGCTGTCGTACGCTGAGCAGCCGTGGGTGACGGCCAGCGCCAGCACTTGCGCCGAGGGAACGTCGTACTCCCGCCCCTCCAGCAGGTCCAGCGCGCCCTCCATAACGCGCTGGGCGTCACCCAGGGCAAGGCGTCCGGCGCGAACGGTCGAGGCCAGGACATTGCGCATCTCACTCCGCCACAGTAGCGGCGCAACCCACGTCGCGTCCCGTCGCAGCGCACTCTCGGCGGCGGCTGTCATCTCGCCCTCGATGAACAGGTAGGCGATGACATTGGTATCAACGACAATCATGACCGGCCCTCGGCCTTCGCCGCGCTCAATTCCTCATCGCTCAGCGGCGCCCCCGTACCCAGGCGCCGCAACGCGCGCGCCTGGCTGAGAGCAGCCTCGACATCGATGCGTTGCGGCCGCACCGTGCGCTCGATGCAAACGATGATCTCGCTGTTGATAGAGCGGTGATGCGCCTCGGCCCGCGCCTTCAACGCCGCATAGAGGTCGTCGGGGATGTTCTTGACCGTAATCGTCGCCACGGGGTCTCCTCATGGTTGCAATATGGAACCATTATGCAGCCATTGAGCGTTCCCGTCAAGTGACCCCTCGACTTGCCTTATAGCCCCGTGCCAGGTGTTGACTGGCACGATCACTCGATGTCGGAGCCAGGCGAGGATGGCGACCTATACCGCCTGGATGGCCGACCCGCGCCTCCGAGCCTGGCTCGTGATGCGCCGCCGTCAGGGCAAGGCGGCCTGGGCGCGCGGGAAGGCGGGCCAGTCCAGCAGCCGCTGAATCTGGCCAATATGGTGCTGCTCGTGGATGACGATGATGCGGCAGCCGTCGAGGACGCTGTAGGTGACGACTGAGGAGGCGGGCGATGTCATCGTCACGCGCCCCAGGTCCACGTCTGCCCGTGCCAACGCTTCCAGCGTCGCCATCAAGTGATCCTGCTGCGCCAGGAAGCGGTCGATGATGCCCGGATCTACCGCGCTCTGGGTCGGGTAGAAATTGGGGCTGGTGGGCATTTTCCGCGCCGCCGCGGGCCGCAGCGCCTCGATGAGGAAGCGGCCATAGAGGCCCGGTAGCACCGGTACGCGCTCCAGGCATCGGGTCTCCTTCGTCCCGCGCAGCACCGCGTCGAAGGTATCGAAGTAGAGGGCGTTACTGGTCAGGATGTGGTCGAAGCACTGGCCGACGCTCCAATCCTGGGGCGTCGGCTTCCAGTTGAGCTGCGCCTCGGTCAGGTGACCGAAGCGGGCGGCGACATCGCGGCGCACGTCGCGGGCCATGTCCACCAGTTCCGGTAGTGTCGCCTTCCGCACATCCACGGTCATGGCTACTCCTTGCTCAGCCACTCGAATACCTCGCGCAGCACGCCAGGGTCATAGACGTAGGCGATGTGACGGACGCGCGCGCCGCGCTCCCGATTGTAGGCGAGATTGTCGGCCCCCTCCAACGCGGGCGACAGGGGCGTGGCGTTGAACGAATACTGGCCGGTCCCGTCGTAGACGGCCAGCGCCCTGACGCCGGGCGGTATCTCCGGCTTCTGGTTGAGCGCGGCCAGCCACGGACTACCGATCTCGAAATCCTGGCAGAAGCGCGTCCAGCCGTCGGCGCAGCGATCCTCGCGCAGCCACCAGCCCGCGATACCGTGATGGGGGCTATCGAGCGTCACGAGCCGCCGTACGCGACCGGCGTTGCCCGCCTGCATCCACTTGCGCGCCAGCACCCCGCCCATGCTATGGCCGACGATGTCCACCTGCTGGATGGACGGGTCGCGCTGCTGGACGTAGGCCAGCACGGCATTGACGAAGCCGTCCAGGTCGGCCAGGTTCTCATCCACACTGTCGTCGCGCGTCTCAACGCCATTGGGATCCACGCACCCGCCGCCCCAGCCGTAGGTCAGCGCCCACAGCTCGCCGGGCTGGTAGCCCCACAGGCGGAACAGGGCACGCGCGATGCCCCAGTTCCACGCCGCGCCGGGTCGTGCCGTGGACAAAGATGATGGGGTGCGGGTAATATGGCTGCCACCGCCCCAGCCCTCGATGAATCTGTCAGTCCTGCCGCCTGCGAGCGCCTCGTCGACGGGCGTCGCGAACTCCGTAGGCAGGCGATGCAGAAAGCGCCAGTACCAGGCGAAGCCGCCCGCAATCTCTCAACCAGGCGCATGCCGCGGTCAGCAGAGCGGCGCGGGTGAACAGGGTGCGCATGGGAAGCGATGTCCGTCGCTGACATCGACACCGGCTGAGCAGTCGGCAAGCTCCTCGTAGTGCTCGGTTAGCTTGCTTGAGGCGTCGTCCAGGATGTTGTCGACATCCTCGACGCGGAAGCCTCTGTTGCGACGGAGACGAGAACCTTGCCGCCTTCGACCTGGCCCTGGACGGCGGCGCTGGCGGCGGCTGGCACGCCTACCTGACGCAGTGTCGCACCCAGGTCATCGACGAAGGTGTCGTCATCGGCGCTGGCGAGCCAGGCCGGGTCAAGAAGCTGAAGCTCCGCGCGGTGGTGGGGTCGCCTCGCCCGACCTCGGCCCCGTCGAGGCGGCGCAGGCGGTGGTTGCCGTCCTGAAAGATGGCGGCGATACTCTGGGCGGGGTACTTGCGCTGTAGCAGTATTGTCCACGGCCTTGCTGGCCGCGGTCAAAATCATCGAACAGCCGAATCGCGTACGCCGCCAAATGAGGTGCGTGCTCTCCTGTGAGCGGGCTGATATGACGGGCGGACGATCAGGACGCTGTCCGCATCGGCCAGGGTGAATAGAGGCTGTCGCGGCGGTAATGGCAGGCGGTCGATGGGGATAGTCGTGTCGTTGCAGGTTCCGTCACCCTGGACCACAGCCGCCGGCCCCGCGCGATACAGGACCTTCAAGCGCGCCGCCTCCTCTTTGGGCATGGACCGCCAGTCGTCGACAATCGCATAAGGCAAGTCGGGCGATTTCTGCCAGCGCGACGCGCCACTTCGATCCTGGCCCATGTGCAGGACGATGCCATCTGCTCGCGGCGCGCCGCGCGGATTCCCCAACACATGGACGTGCAGCCAGTAGGCTTTCTGCCAATCGTCAACCACATAGTCGATGCAACCGTTGGGCAGATTGGCCTTCGCCCATAGGCCGGCCCGGTAAACCGGCTCGCTGATGAAGGACGGCGGCCGTTGCGGCAGGCCCTGCAAGACGGCCAGGGCGACCAGACCAACGGGGATGAGGATACTGAGGGGCGACCAGGCCCGTTGCAAGGCAGGAGGCGTCACCCCCCCAAGCCACGCCCAGAGGGCGCCCAGCGCCAGAGCGACGAAGATGGCGATGGGATACTGGAGTAGATACAACATCTTGTAGGCAATATAGTACGCCACGCGGCCATTCAGCGCCAGCGCCCAGAGCCCGGCCAACACGACCACCGTTGCCCCACTGAAAACCCAGAGGGGCAGCGTGCGTCGGTTCCTCAGATTGACGAGCATGCCCACGACCATGAGAGCCAAGAGGGGCCAACCGTACGCGGCCAGCGTCGGTTTCAGGATCGAGCCTTCGTTAGTAAGCACCCCCTGATCGCCCCGGTATCCGACTGCGAAATAGAGGACGGCGATGACGGCAAACGGCAGCAGCGCCCAGCTAAGGAGCACGCCCCGGCGAGACAGCGTCAGGTCTGTGCGGGATACGACCAGCGCCACCGCTGTGATGAGCAGGATGGGTAACCACGTCGGCCACGTCAGCAAAGTGACAGCGCAACACAGCGAGAAGAAGGCCAGCGGGGCAGGCCGAGGCTGTTGGTACCAGTCAACGAGCGCCCACAGCGCAGCGATCGCCAGCGTTTCCGCCACGACCATAGAGAAGAAGTACCAGGCCGTGACGGACGCCACGAAGTAGCCATGCATCACCAGGAGAGCCGCGACGGCGGCCAGACCCATACTCGGTTCGCGACGCCCCGGCGGAAGGAGGCGGAGCGTGATCAGGTACACGAACCCCGCCTTCAGTGCAATGAGCACGGCGAGAAGGGGCTGCATCACCCACAGGCCGGACGCGAGATTCAGCCAGCCCGCGACCAGGGCTGCTAGAATGTGGCTACCGGCCGGATAGACGGTCATCTCGCCAAGATACCGGTCCATACCAGGCGCGTGGACCAGGCCGCGAGTACGGAGGATGTAATCAATCAGGCTGACGTGGTGAACGGTGTCACCGTTGGCCGTCACGGGCAGAAAGTCTGGGCGCGCGAGCCAGAGAAAGTAGCCGCAAACGCCGACCACCACCACTAGCCAGCCCGCAGTCGCCCAGACCGGCGCCGACACCTCTACCAGGCCCCGGCGGGTCCAAGCCACGCCGAACCCACCCCCCAGGAGCGCCAGGCTAACGAGAAGCACGGCGCCAGGGTCGATGGCTAGCCCGAGGGCGTCCAGCGCGTAAGCCACGAGAATGAGCGCAGCCATCAGGGTGACGAGGATAACTGATAGGATCTCGGCTAGCGATAGAACAGGCCGGGAGGGAGGGGAATCGGGCGATGCGGGCGTCATCATTCTGTACGCTATAAGGGGGTTACGGATCCTCTAGACGGGCGCAGCCACGAAGTTTACTCCGCTGATGAGTTGGAGTCCAATCCCCCGTCCCCTCTCTCCCCGTGCGGCTACCCGCTGGACGAGAACGTCAGGCCGCGAAGCGGCCCCTATTCTTGCCCCTTCGGCTCTTGCGGCCTGGTGTTACCCCTCCTCCGGCGCATTCGTCGCCACGCTGCGCGTCTCCAGCGTCGCCAGCGGCTCGCGGACGAGCCAGAGATTGGCGGCCAGGGCCAGCGCGAAGGCGGCCAGGCAGATGCCCACCACGCCGGGCCAGCCCCACGCCTGCCAGCCCAGGCCCGGCACGACGCCGCCGAGCGTGCCGCCGAGATAGTAGCACACCAGATAAAGCGCGCCCGCGCCGCCCTTCGCCGTCGCCGC